>CAZMHG010000301.1:0-4324 GCA_964565975.1 uncultured Ilumatobacteraceae bacterium
AGCGGTCGACATAGGTCGCCCGCGCGGCGGCGAGGACCTCCTCGTCGGTCGCTCCCGGCTTGCCGTAGGCGATGTTCTCGCGGATCGTCCCGCCGAACAGCCAGGTGTCCTGCAGCACCATGCCGGTCGCGCCGCGCAGCTCGTGGCGCGGGATGTCGGTGATGTCGACGTCGTCGATCGTGATCCGCCCGCCGTTCAGCTCGTAGAAGCGCATGATCAGGTTGACGAGCGTGGTCTTGCCGGCGCCGGTCGGCCCGACGATGGCGACGGCGTGGCCCGGCTCGGCGACCAGCGAGAGATCGTCGATCAGCGGAACGTCGGGTTCGTAGCGGAACGAGACGTGGTCGAACACAACGCGGCCGCGCGGGTCCGGGCCGATGCTGGCGACGTCGCGCTCGGGGACCTCCTCGGCGGCATCGAGCAGCTCGAAGACACGCTCGCCGCTGGCCACCCCGGACTGCATGATGTTGAGCATCGAGGCCATCTGGGTGAGCGGCTGGGTGAACAGCCGCGAGTACTGGATGAACGCCTGGACCTCGCCGATCGTCATCGACCCCGACGTCACCCGCAGCCCACCGACCACGGCGACGAGCAGGTAGTTGATGTTGCCGAGGAACATCATCAGCGGCTGGATCGTGCCTGCCAGGAACTGCGCCCAGAAGCTGGCCCGGTACAGCTCGTTGTTGCGTTCGGTGAACTGCGCCTCGGCCTCGGTCTGCTGGCCGAACACCCGCACGATGGTGTGCGCGGTGAACGCTTCCTCGATCTGCCCGTTGAGCGCGCCGGTGTGGCGCCACTGGGCGACGAAACGGCCCTGCGACCGCTGGGTGACCAGCCGCGTCAGCCACAACGACACCGGGATGACCACGGCCGTGATCAGCGCCATGATCGGCGAGATCCACAGCATCATCGCCAGCACGCCGATCACCGTGAGCACCGACTGGAGCAGCTGGCTGAGCGTCTGCTGCAGCGACTGGGCGAGGTTGTCGATGTCGTTGGTCACCCGGCTGAGCAGGTCACCGCGCGACTGGCGGTCCAGGTAGGCCAGCGGCAGCCGGTTGATCTTGTCCTCGATGTCGCCACGAAGGCGGAACATCGCCCGCTGGACGACGCCGGTCAGCGTCCAGTTCATCAACCAGCCGAGCAGACCGGACACCAGGTACATCGCCAGCGCCAGCAGCAACACGTCGCGCAGGCGGGTCATGTCGACGTGGCGGCTGCGGACGCCGTCGATGATCACGTCGGTGGCCCGGCCGAGGACCCGCGGGCCGAACACGGTGAGCGCGACGCTGGCCACGGCGAGCACGGGCACCGCGGTGGCCGCCAGCCGGTCGGCGAACAGCCGCCGGACGATCCGCGCGACCGTGCCACGGAAGTTGTTCAGCTTCTCTCGCGGCATCCCGGCGGTGCCCATGCGCCCGCCGAACTGGAACTTGCTCGACGGGTTCGGGCCGCGTGCCGGCGATGCGGCCGGTGCCGAATCTCCGCTCATGGCGCGGTCTCCTGCGTCTCGGGCTCGTCGGCCCCGGCTTCGTTGGCCCCAGCCTCGTCGGTCTCGGCGTCGTCGGCCACGGCGAGCTGCGAGGTGACGATCTCCTGGTAGGTGGGGCAGCTCTCCAGCAACTCGGCGTGCGTGCCCCGGCCGACCAGCACGCCACCGTCGAGGACCAGGATCTGGTCGGCGTGGAGGATCGTCGAGACGCGCTGGGCGACCACGATCACCGCGGCGTCACGCACGTACGGCCGCAGCGCGGCGCGCAGCCGGGCGTCGGTGGCCACGTCGAGCGCGGAGAAGGAATCGTCGAACAGGTAGATCTCGGCCCGGCGCAGCAGGGCGCGGGCGATGCACAACCGCTGGCGCTGCCCGCCCGAGACGTTCGTCCCACCCTGCACGATGGGGGCCTCCAGCCCGCCCGGCATCTCGCCGACGAAGTCCGCGGCCTGGGCGACGCGCAGCACCTCCCACAGCTCCTCGTCGGTGGCCTCGGGCCGGGCGACGCGCAGGTTGCTGGCCACCGTGCCGCCGAACAGGTAGGCGCGCTGGGGGACCAACCCGAACCTCTGCCACAGCGCTTCGGGCAGCATCGCGCGCACGTCGAGACCGTCGACCACGACCGCGCCGCCGGTCACGTCGTACAGCCGCACGATCAGGTTGATCAGCGTCGTCTTCCCCGCACCCGTGCTGCCGACGATCGCCGTGGTCCTGCCCGGTCCGGCGACGAAGGAGATGTCGCGCAGCACCGGGTCGGACGCGCCCGGGTAGCGGAACGTCGCCGCGGCCAGTTCGACCGTGGCCCGTCCGGGCGCCACCGCCACCGCGTCGGCAGCGATCGGCACCGAGGTCGTCGTGTCGAGGACCTCGACGATGCGTTCGGCGCAGACCGCCGAGCGCGGCCACAGCACGGCGATGAACGTGGCGAACATCGCCGACATCAGGATCTGGGCGAGGTACGAGAGGAAGGCGACCAGCTCGCCGGCGCTCAGCGCACCGGAGTTGACGCGCCGCGCACCGAACCACAGCGTCGCCACGCTGGACAGGTTGACGGTCAGCATCACGGTCGGGAACAGCACGGCCATCGCCCGGCCGGCCCGCAGTGCCGTGCCGGTCAGGCCGGCGTTGGACGCACCGAACCGCTCGGTCTCGGCGCGCTCGCGGACGAAGGCACGAACGACGCGCACGCCCATCAGCTGCTCGCGCAGGACGCGGTTGACGCCGTCGATCCGCTCCTGCATCAGCCCGAAGGCCGGCACCATCCGGCGGATCGTCGAGAAGATGATCACGAACATCACCGGCAGGGCGACGGCCAGCACGAGCACCATCGGCGGGTCTTCGCGCAGCGCCATGATCGTGCCGCCGATCGCCGTGATCGGCGCACCGATCAGCAGCGTGCAGACCATCAGCACGAGCAGTTGGACCTGCTGCACGTCGTTGGTGATGCGGGTGATCAGCGATGGCGGACCGAAGTGCTCGACCTCACGGGTGGAGAAGCGGCCGACCGTGCCGAACAGGTCGGCGCGCAGGTCGCGGCCGACGCCCATCGCCACCCGGCCACCGACGTACACCGCACCGATCGCGCACAGCGCCTGGGCGACGCTGGCCAGCACCATCCACCCGCCGGCGATCCAGATCTCGTGCCGCTGGCCGCGCACGACGCCGCGATCGATGATGTCGGCGTTCAGCCGTGGCAGCAGCAAGCCGGCGATCGCCTGGGCGAACTGGAGCACGACCACGATCAGGATCGAGCGGCGGTACTTGGCGAGTACTGAGCGGAGCAGTCGGAAGAGCACGAGTTGCGGCAGTGTACGGGCGCGACCGGTGCCCGCCCGACCCGTGGGCGGGAAGAATTTGCGTCGCTGCCGGCGCGCCCGCACGCCACACTGATCGGCCATGAGCAGCATCGTCGTGTCCGGCCTGGAGTACGCGCCGCCGGGCGCCGACTCGCTGTTCTTCGACGTCGGGTTCGGCGTCGCTCCCGGCGAGCACGCCGCGATCGTCGGCGCCAACGGGGTCGGCAAGAGCACGATCCTGCGCATCCTGTCCGGCGCCCTGCAGGCCGACGACGGCGAGTTCGCGCTCGGTGGCGGCGCCGCAGCGACGGTGCTGACGATGACCCAGGACGCCGGCATGGCCCATCCGCAGGACAGCCTGCGCGAGATGCTCGTCGAGGTCGCTCCCCCGTCGTTGCGCGCCGCCGGCCGTGCCCTGCACGGCGCCGAACAGGCGATGCTCGACGGACGCGACGACGGCACCGCGTTCGCCGAGGCGCTGACCCATTGGGGCGACCTCGGTGGCTACGAGCTGGAGGCGCAGTGGGCAGCTGCGGCGCGGCGCAGCGTGAAGACACCGGTCGAGGACGTCGCCACCCGCCGCGTCGGCGAGCTGAGCGGCGGCGAACGCAAGCGCCTGGTGCTCGACCTCCTGCTGACCAGCGGCGCCGACATCCTGCTGCTCGACGAGCCGGACAACTACTTGGACATCCCCACCCGGCTGTGGCTCGAAGAGCAGCTCCGCGCCTGCCGCAGCACGATCCTGATGGTCAGCCACGACCGCACCCTGCTGGAACGGGTGGCCACCAAGATCGTCGTCGTCGAGGGTTCCGGCGCGTGGACGCACGGCGGCTCGTACACCACGTTCCCGGCGGCGCGCGCCGCCCGCCAGGAGCAGCTCGGCGATGCCCTCAAGCGCTGGAAGGACGAGGAGCGGCGCCTGTTCCAGCACATGAAGATCATGAAGCAGCGCGCCGCGCAGAACTTCAAGAACGCGACGAAGGCCAACGCCGCCGAGACCCGCTGGGAGAAGTTCGTCGCCGCCGGCCCCCCGCCG
>CAZMHG010000302.1:0-4323 GCA_964565975.1 uncultured Ilumatobacteraceae bacterium
TCCCGGCCTCCACGTCCCGAACGTGGCGCGCTAACCAAGCTGCGCTACACCCCGATTGGTGCGGCGACGATGCTACCCGGCGGCCGGCGCCAGTTCCTCGGCCGTTTCGGGTGCTGCGGCGGCGGCCGGCGGGTTGAGGATCTCGCGCGCCACCCGCTTCAGAGCCAACGGGCTGAGCGGCTTGACCAGGTAGCCGTCGGCGCCGCTGCGCTTGGCGAGGTGGATGTCGGCGGCCCGGTCGAGCAGCATCAGGATCCGGACCGGCTGCACCAGTCCGGCGCTGGCGTCCAGGCGGAGCGCCATCGCCGTCGCCATCCCGCCCATCGACCCGACTTGTAGGTCGAGGACCACCAGGTCGGGGGTTCTGGCCTTCGCTGCCTGCACGACAGCCCGCCCGTCGGACACGACGGTGAACGAGACGTCGGACGCGCCGAGCGCCGCGACGACCTCGTTGAGGACGTAGTCGGCATCGGTCGCTACGAGGATGTGCACGCCTGGGACGCTAGCCGAGCCCAGCCTGGATCTCCCGGTGCATCGAGACGCGTCGACCGCTCAGACGCCGGCGAACAGATGGTGGGCGATCTCGTCGAGCGCAGCACGGTCGTGGACGTCGGCGTCGAGGAGGGGCACCCACACGGCTGCCGGCGCGAGCGCGGGCAACGCCTGGTCGAGCAACGCCTGCTCGTCGACGGCGATGTCGTTGAGGCGACACAGGTTGTCGTATGCGGCTCGCCCCGCAGCGCCTCGGGGCACCCGGTCGGGCGGATCGCCGAAGGTCGGTGTCGCCCGGTTGACGACCGTCGCGTCGACCCGCAGCGAAGTCTCGGTCAGCCGTCCGACGAAGTACGCCGCCTCGGCCACCGTGTCGTCGCGCGGCGCGGTGACCAGCACGAAGCGCGTGCGCGGCGACATGACCAACCGGTTGACCTCGTCGGCACGGGAACGGAACCCGCTCTCCATGCCCTGGAACGACTGGAAGAAGGCGACGGCGTCGGCGAGGACCTCGCCGCCGACGGCCTTGCCGATGGTGCGCAACACCGGCTGCGTGGCCACGTTGAGCATGCGCAGACCGCGCCGGGTCGGCAGCGTGAGCAGCTTGAACAGCGGATGGTCGATGAACCGCTTCAGCGTTCCCGGCGCGGCGAGGAAGTCGAGCGCGTTCCGGGTCGGCGGCGTGTCGACGACGACCAGATCGAAGCGGGAGTCGCTGTGCAGGGCGTGCAACCGCTCGGCCGCCATGTAGTCCTGGGTACCGCTGAGCGTGCTGGCGACGTTGCGGTAGAACCCGTTGTCGAGGATCCGTTCGGCCTGGGCCGGCGACGCCGCGTACCGCCGGACCAGCCCGTCGAACGTGGTCGACGCGTCGAGCATCAACGCCCACAGCTCGCCCGGCGTCTCGGCCGGCGAGTCGAGGTCGAGGCGGACGGGGTCGTTGCCCAGGCTGCCCGGCACGCCGAGCGCATCGGCCAGCCGGCGCGCCGGGTCGATGGTGATCACGACGACCCGCCTGCCGAGGCGGGCCGCGTGCAGCCCAATCGCCGCCGACGCGGTGGTCTTGCCCACGCCGCCCGGCCCGCAGCACACGATCACGTCGGCCTCGCTGACGGTCAGGTCGAGTGCCGACTGGCCGCTGCTCGCCGTCATCGCGCCGCTCCGGCCCACGCCTCGGCCAACTCGTCCAGGCGCGCTGCGGTCATCCGCGCGCCGCTCACGAGCGGTACCGCCACGGGGTCGAACCCGAGCTCGGCGACCCTCGCGACCTCGGCCGCGTGCAGCGCACGCCGCCCGTTGGTGAACGCCGCCGCCCCGTGCATCGCCCCGGACACGGGGTCGCCGGGGGTGATCCCCGCCGCGGCGAGCGCGGCGAGGTCGATTGGCGCGCCGCTGTCCACACCGTTGACGACGACCGGCCCGAGCCACACCCCGACTCGTTCACGCAGTGCCGCAGCGGTCTCGGCCAGTTCGTTCACCGGCGTCGTCTCCGGCAGTGTGACAAGGGCGACCTGACACCGTGCCGGATCGGCCAGCATCGAGGCGACCTCGTCGGCCTGGGCGCGGATCGGGCCGCTGCGCGTCGCCCGGTGCAGGCTGGCCGGGGCCATCAGCATGGTGATCGCCTGCCCTGCGGCCGGCCCGTCGACCACGATCAAGTCCCACTCCCCCGACCGTTCGAGCTGCTTGAGCTTGCCGAGCACGACGATGTCGTCGATCCCTGGCGCAGCCGTGGCGACGATGTCGACGACGCCGCTGCTGACCAAACGCTTGACGACGCGGCCGAGCCCGTGGGTTTCCAGGTACTCGGCAAGCGCTTCGGAAGCGGTCAGGGTGAGGGTCGGCTGGTTCGGCAACAGGTGGGCCAACGTCGGCTTGCCGTCCATCTCAACCGCCAAGACGCGCAAACCCCTGCGGAATGCGGCGCGGGCCCACAGTGCCGTTACCGTGGTCTTCCCGACACCGCCCTTGCCCGCCACGATCACCGTGCGGGCGGCGGTGAGGAACTGCAGCGGATCGGTCTGCTGCCGGAGGACGCGCGTCGGAGGCACCTGTGCGGACACTAGCCAGCGAATCACGAGTGAACTGGGCCCTCGGCCTGCTCGCCGGTGCGCTGCTGCTCGGCCTCGCCCAGCCGGCCCGGGCGACGGCGACGCCGACCACGCCACTCGCGACCACCTCGAGCACGACCGCCGTGACCACGACCGGGACCACCGCGGGCGCCACCGCCGGGGCCACGACGGGTACCACGGCTACGCCCGGTGCGGCCGGGACGTCGTCGTCGTCGGCCGAGCCGGCGCCGGTGGACGTGCTGAAGGTCTCCGGGCTGCTCGACCCGATCGTCGCCGACAACATCGAGCAGGCAATCGGACGGGCCGAGACGGATGGCGCGCAGGCGCTGGTCGTGCAGTTGACAACCGACGGCGCCGTCGTCGACGCGGCGCGGATGTCCCGCCTGCTCGAACGTGTCGCCGACGCCAAGGTGCCGATCGCGGTGTGGATCGGCCAGTCGCGCTCGACGCATGCCTACGGCTGGCCGGCGCAACTGGTCGGTGTCGCCGATGCGCTGGGCATGGTTCCCGGCAGCCGGCTCGGCCACACCGGCGACCCGCTCACCGTGCACGGCAAGCCGGTCGACCTCGGCCCGGTCGCTGACGAACTGCGCCACGGCACGATGTCGTTCACCGAGCTGCGCCAGGCCGGCGCGCTGAAGCTGTCGACCACCGCCGACGGCATGCCCACCGTGCGCAGCATGGTCGGCGCCCTCGACGGGTTCGTCGCCGACGGCAGGACCCTGGACACCCTCACCGACCGTGTCGACGACAAGGGCGGGATCCAATCGACGATCACCACCGTGCGGTTCGCCGACGTGGGAGGCATCGACGGCTTGATGCACACGGTGGCCAGCCCGGCGATGGCGTACCTGCTGTTCATCATCGGCGCATGCCTGTTGATCTTCGAGTTCTTCACCGCCGGCATCGGCATCGCCGGCGTGATCGGCGCGCTGTGCGTCGCCCTCGGCTGCTACGGCTTTGCCGCGCTGCCGACTCGCGGATGGGCGATCGGCCTGCTCGTCGCCTCCTTGGTCGCCTTTGCCGTCGACGCCCAGGTCGGCATCCCCCGCTTCTGGACGGCAGCGGGCATCTTGATGTTCGTCCCAGCGTCGTTCTTCCTGTTCCGCTCGCTCCCCGGCTCGACCCTGCGTGTGCCGTACCTCACCCTGGCTGTCGGCGTCGCCGGCGTGCTGCTGACGTTCATCGTCGGGATGCCGTCGATGGTGCGGACCCGCTTCGCCACCCCGACGATCGGCCGCGAGTGGATGATCGGCTCGCTCGGCACGGCCGTCGCGACGATCGACCCGAACGGCCTCGCCACGGTCGCCGGTGCCACGTGGCGCGCCCGCACGAACCGGGCCACGCCGATCGCCGCGGGCGCGGCGCTGCGCGTCGTTGGCATCGACGGCGTCACCCTCGACGTCGAGCCCGAGGAGGGCGGCGCCCGCGACTACCGCGAGCGGCGCCACAAGACGGCTGCATCCGACACGACGCCCGACGTGCCGGACGCGTCGGACGAGCCGGCGCCACAGCCGGCGTCCAGCGAGTAGGCCGGCAAGCACGCCGAGACCGGCGCGCCGGACAACGCCCGGCTGCGCTGTTCGTCCGTCTACCAGCTGCGCGTTACCTTCGGGCGCTGTATGGCGCACGACCCATTGCCCGGCCGGCTTGGCAAGGTACGGGCGATGGCGATCCCGGCGGGGCCGGCCGAGGCGCCATGGTGGCGCCAGTATCGCCGGGCGTGGGTGCGTGGCGACGTCGTCGCCGGTGTCACGGT
>CAZMHG010000303.1:0-849 GCA_964565975.1 uncultured Ilumatobacteraceae bacterium
GGTCAGCCCCGTGGAGCCGGCGGTGAACCCGCCGGCGAGCCGCACGGTGAGGTCGGTGCCCGCCGCGCTGGTGACGTGCATCGTGGACGCGGCACGCAGCCGGGCATGCCCCAGCTCCACGCGACGCGGCAGGTCGGGGTCCCACGGCAACCGGTCGTAGACGTCGAGGTGCTCGTTGCTGATCATCAGCACGCGGGCCCCGCCGCCAAGGATCTGGCCGAGCTCGGGTGCGTGCAGCAGCCCCTCGACCGAGCAGTCCACCACCAGGTCGCTGGCGGCCAGCGCGCCGATCACGGCACGGTTGTGCTGGATCGCCTGCGACGCACCGGTGGACCGGATCGGCAAGGGATGGGCGCTGCTCGGCGTCGGCACGACCACGTCGAACACCGCGCCGCCGAGCGATTGCGCGGCGAGGCGTGCCGTCTCGACCAGGTCGGCGCGGCTGCGCGACTCGCTGAGCACGGCGACCACTTCGCCGGCGCGCAGCCCGCAGCGGGCGAACTGGGCGGCGAAGGCCCGGACGTAGCGCCACTCGGTCACGACGCCGCCCGCTGCTCGACCGCGGTGACGTGCGCGGCGATTGCCGCGTTGACGGCGTCGGGTGCCTCCACGTTGAGCAGGTGACCGGCGCCGGGCACGACCTGCAGGGTGGCGTGGGGGAGCAGGTCGGCGATCGCCTGGCTGTACGCCGGCGGGGTCTCGTCGTCGAGCGCGCCCACCAGCACCAACGCCGGCGCCTGGATGCCCGGCAGGATTGCCCGGGTGTCGTGGGTGATCAGGCAGTCGATGCTCCGCCGCAGGCCGTCGGCCGGCACCCGCCGCATCGCCGCGATCTGCCCGCCGATCACG
>CAZMHG010000303.1:859-4316 GCA_964565975.1 uncultured Ilumatobacteraceae bacterium
TGCTGGCCGGCGTCGAGCGGCGCCAGCCGCCGGGCGCGCCAGTCGGCGGGCAGCGTGCCGTCGAGCCCGAACTTCGGGCTGCTCGACAGGATCGACAGCGAACGCACCCTGCCGGGCATCGCCGCCGCGGCGTACTGGGCGATCATCCCGCCCATCGAGATCCCGCCGAGGTGGAACGTGTCGATGCCCAGTTCGTCGGCCCACGCTCCGACGGCCGCGGCGAGCGTGGCGAACGTCGTCGGCGCGTCGAGCGGTGCCGAGTCGCCGTAGCCGGGCAGGTCCCAGGCGGCGACGCGCAGCCGATCGCCCAGCCCGGTCAACTGGGCGTCCCACGCCGGCGCGGTGCCGCCCAGCCCATGCAGCAGGAGCAGCGGCGGTGCGTCGGCGGTGCCCGCCTCGCGCCAGGCGAAGCCTCCTGATCGCGACCACGTGACCCCCGGCACGCAGCGGACTCTAGTCCGGTCAACAGGCTTGTCAATCCCATTGACAACGGTCGCGCGGAGCGGCATCGTGTCGGACCATGACCGAACCCACCAGCGCCGCCACCGAGTCGCCCGTATCCGTCCGTGACGACCTCGTCGGTCGGGTCCGGGCGATGAGCGAACAGATCAAGCAGCGCGCCGTGGTCAGCGACCTACAGGCCAGCTTCCCGTTCGAGAACTTCGCCGACTTCCGGGACAACGGTGTGCTCGCCGCAACCGTGCCGGCTCGCTTCGGCGGCGCCGGGGCGACCTACGCGGACTACGTGCGCGTCAGCGAGGAGGTCGGCCGCTACTGCGGCGCCACCGCCCTGACGTTCAACATGCACAACGCGACGATGCTGTGGTGCGGCGAGATCGCCGACCACCTGGACATGACACCGGAGCAGCGCGAGCGACACGAGGCGACGCGCACCGAGATGTACCGCCAGGTCGTGGAGGAAGGCAAGATTCACAGCCAGCCCTTCAGCGAGGGCGTCGCGCCCGGCGCGACGACGGGCGTGCTCACCAAGGCCGTGCCCGTCGACGGCGGCTGGCTGGTCACCGGCCGCAAGATCTTCGCCTCCCTGTCGGGCGCGGCGAGCTACTACAACGTCACCTGCCAGAGCCCCGGCGAGGACGAGATCCGCCTGCTCGGCGTGTCTGCCGACGCCGACGGCGTGCAGATCGTCGACGACTGGGATCCGCTCGGCATGCGCGGCACCGTGTCGCGCACCCTGCTGATGAAGGACGTCTTCGTCCCCCACGCCAACGAGTGGATGCCGGCCGGGATGTACAACCAGGCTGCGTTGCGCTACCCGTGGATGTTCCTGTCGCTGGCCCCGTCCTACCTCGGCCTGACGGGCGGCATCCTCGACGTCAGCGCGGCCTACCTGCGCGGCGAGTTGCCCGGTCAGGTGGCCGGCGCACGGCGCGACCACGCGATCAAGCAGTACGGCTGGGCGGAGATGCAGATGCTCCACGAGCAGTCCCGCGCTCTCCTGTACCGGGCGATCGACACCGCGACCGTCGACCCGACCGAGCACCAACTGGTCACCGGGTGGGCCGCAGCGGCGACAGTGATGGAGAACGCGGCGACCGTGGCGTCGAAGGCAATCCGGGTCTGTGGCGGCCAGTCGATGCAGAAGAACCTGCCGCTGGAGCGGATGTACCGCGACAGCCGGCTGGGCGCGACGATGCTGCCGTGGTCGGCCGAAGTGTGCATGGAACGCCTCGGCAGGGCCCGCCTGTTCGAGGGCGTCACACCCGTGTGAGCAGCGCTACCGGAACCAGCTCGAGCGTCGCGCCATAGGCTCCTGTCGTGCCCCGGGTCCGGTTGAGTCGTGCCCTGATCGTCGAGACGGCGGCCCGGTTGATCACCGAATCCGACGCCGAGCTGACGATGGCCCGCCTCGGAGATGCGCTCGGCGCCGACCCGTCGGCCGTCTATCGGCACGTGCGCGACAAGGACGCGCTGATGCGCGCCGCCGGCGATCACATCCTCGCTGCGGTCACCGTCGACCTTCCCCCGTTGTCGGCCGACTGGCGCGGGACGGTGCGCGAGATCTGCATGCGGCTGCGCGCCGCGCACATCGCCAACCCCCGCCTGGCCAGCCTGGTGCGCAACGGCCCACCGTTGAACAGCAACGAGTTCGACCTCACCGAGCGGATCCTTGGCGAACTGCGCGGAGCCGGTGTGGGCGAGCCGGACGCGGTACTCGCCTACCACGCACTGATCGAGCTGACCGTCGGTTCGGCGGCGCTCGATGCCGCACTCGCCGCCGAGCCTGAGGCGCAGCGACTGCGCGAGTACGAGCGCTGGCGCGGCGAGTACCGAATGCTCGACCCGACCACCTACCCGGCCGCCGTTGCCGCCAGCGAGCACATGTACCGGGGCACCGCGGACGACCGCTTCGCCTACGCGCTGGACCGCCTGCTCGACGGCATCGCGCTCGGCGCCGGCGTCGCCGGCAGCAGCGCGCTCAGCCGGCGGCCACGTCGAACCAGCGCAGCTGCTCGAAGGCAGCCGACCAGGTGACGTGGTCGCCCGTGGCCGGCGCACACGACGGCCGCGCCGCGAACACCGCGCGGGCCTGCGCCAGGTAGCCGGCCAGGGCGTCCTCGCCGGCACGTCGCCGTTCGCCGGCGGCCCAGACCATCTCGCCGCTGGCGGCGTCGTAGCGCACGTCGGTCAGGCGGACCAGCGCGCCGGTCGGTCCACCGCGGTGGCGCCACAACCCGGTCGACGGCTCGAAGGCGTAGTCGCCGAGCAGCTTCCAACCGTGGTCGGCGACCAGCTCGACCGCGTCGATCAGGTAGTCGGCGACGGTGTCGCTGATGAAGTAGTTGAAGCTCAGCCGGGTCCAGCCGGGCTTGATCCCTTCGCAGCCCTCGGCGATCTCCTGCTCGAAGGCGTGCGACCGCTCGATGTCGATCCCCAGCAGCCGATGGCCGTAGGGTCCGGCGCACGAGCACCCGCCGCGCGCCTGGATGCCGAACAGGTCGCTGAGCACGGCGACGACGAAGTTGTGGTGCAGGTATCGGCCGTTCGGCCGGTGGATCACGAACGACACGATCGACAGGCGTTCGGCATGGGTATTGCCGAGCACCTGGATGTTCGGGTTGGCCGACCAGCGGGCGATCGCCCGCTGCCAGAAGCGCTCCTCGTTCGCCTTGATCGTCGCCACGCCGACGGCGTCCTTCAGCTGGAACACCAGCCCGGCGCGGATCGACTCGACGATCGCCGGCGTGCCACCTTCCTCGCGGTGGACCACGTCGTCCAGGTACCGATGCTCGCTCGGGTTGACGTAGGCGACCGTGCCGCCGCCCACCGTGTCGGGCACCGTGTTGTGCAGCAGCTCTCGGCGCACGGCGAGCACCCCTGGTGTGCCCGGCCCGCCGACGAACTTGTGCGGGCTGACGAACACGGCGTCCTTGTTCGCCAGCGGGTGCTCGGCACAGCACGGGTACATCTCGATGTCCACGTAGGGTGCGGCCGC
>CAZMHG010000304.1:0-4314 GCA_964565975.1 uncultured Ilumatobacteraceae bacterium
GTCGGCAACGACCAGCGTCGTTCCGGATTGCGCGACCTCGATCGCGATGTAGCCGGTGCTGCCCGCGGCATCCATGGCACGGCTGAACGAGAGATCGTCGGCAACGATGCCGTCGCCGAACACGACGACGTTGTCGCCCTCCATGTCGACGATGATGTCGCGCTCGGAGCTCGTGTCCACGAGATACGTGTCGTTGCCGGCACCGCCCATCAGCATGTCGATCCCGGCGCCACCGGCCAGCGTGTCGTTGCCGTCCTGGCCCAGGAGGGCGTCGTTGCCGCTGTCGCCTTCGAGCACGTCGTTGCCGTTGCCGGCCTGGACCTGGTCGTCGCCAGCACCGGCGAGGGCGATGTCGGCACCGTCGCCGCCCCACAAGGCGTCGGCGCCCGCGCCCGCCTCGATGACGTCGTCGCCGTCCCCGCCCGAGAGTTGGTCCGTCTCGCCGCTGCCGGTGAGATCGTCGTCGCCGGCCTCGCCGTCCATCGCGCTGCCGTTGCGCCAGGCCATCAGCGTGTCGTTGCCTTCGCCTCCGTGCATCATCTTGCCGTCGCGCAGGATGTCGGCGCCGGCGCCACCCCACATCGCGTAGCCTGATTCGAGCGTGTCGTCGCCGTCGTCGCCCATCTGGAAGTACGCATGGGCGATGAAGTCGGCACCGTCGCCACCGCTGACGGTATCGCCCGGCTGGCTCGCGACCTGGGTGTAGAGATCGCCGCCGTCGATGATGTCGTCACCCGCTTCGCCGAGGATCTGGTCGGTCCCCTCGCCACCCAGCAACGTGTCGTTGCCCGCGTAGCCTCGAAGGTAATCGTTGCCGGCGCCGCCTTCGAGGTGGTCGTCTCCCTGCAGCGCAAGGGGCGTGGACTCGCTGTCGCCGAAGAGGTGATCGTTGCCTGCGCCGCCCAGCAGCATGTCCCCGGCGGAGTCTCCCACGAGCCGATCGCGGCCGTCGCCGCCGAGGAGGTAGTCCTCGCCGTCGTCCTGTGCCGTGGGCGAGACGCCCGCCTCGGCAAGGTCGTTGTTGCCACGGATCACGTCGTCGCCGTCGCCCCCGGAGAGGATGTCGCGGCCGCCGTCACCGAAGATCACGTCGTTGCCCGCTCCGCCGTCGATGTAGTCGTCACCGATGCCGGTGGTGACGTTGGAGCCGACGATACGGCCGTAGTTGTCGCCCGCGAGGCGATCGTTGCCGTTGTTGCCCTGGATGCGGTCGTCGTCGGCGCCGCCCGAGATCGTGTCGTTGCCGTCGTCTCCCCAGACCTGGTCGTCGCCTCGCTGGGCGGTCACCAGATCGTCGCCGGATCCGGCGTGGATGGTGTCGGCGGCGCCCACATCACCCGAGAAGCTGTGGACGTACACCGACGAGTAGTACGCGTCGAACGGCGCGCCCGCGCCCGTGTAGGGCTCGACCGTGACGGTCGTGATGTCGCCGGCCTCGTAGTCGTCGTCGCCGTTGATGACATCGTGGCCGGTGCCGCCCACCAGCAGGTCTTGCCCACCGCCGCCGAGGATGATGTCGTTGCCCGTGGCACCGACGACCGTGTCGTTGCCGAGACCGCCGCGGAGCCATTCGCTGGTGGTGACCAGCAGCTTGGCCGGCGCCGCCGTCGAGGTCACGGCCGTGGCGGCCGCGGCGATCAAGTCGTTCAGCTGGGCTTCGGTGAGCTCGGACTCGGCGAACACGGCGTCGTTGCCGTCGTCTCCGGACGCCACATCGATCCCAGTGCCGCCTTCGACAATGTCGTTACCGGTCGAGCCATAGGCTTCGTCGCGCCCGGCGAGCGCCTGCACGCGGTCGTTGCCGCCCGTGCCGCTCACCGACGGGCGTCCGGTGTTCGCACGATTGTCGTCCTGCGCGGTGCCGGCGGTCGTCCCCTGGACCGCGGGCGGGTCGGGGAGATCGCGGACCTTCGAAGTCAGGACGATGCCGAGATCGCCGTTCTTGTAGTCGTGGACGATCGTGGTCTTGTGAGCGGTCGAGATGACGAGTGGTCCGCGGCCACCGGCTCCGGGGTACCAGTCGTAGGTCACGTCATCCGCGCCGGCTTTGCCCTTCCACTTGCCGGCGCCGGCGGGGTCGCCACCAGTGAGGCGGTCTGCCCCCAGGAAGACGCCGCCGAGGCCATCGCCGTCGCGAATGGAGTCCGCGAACGGGTCGGTGCGCTCGAGAATGTACAGGTCATCGCCGGACGGGTCGGTCATCGTGTCGATACCGTCGCCGCCGTTGAGCGTGTCGTTGTTTGCACCGCCGTCGAGGTCATCGTCTCCCGCGCCGCCGCGAAGGATGTCGTCGCCCCCTCCTCCACGGAGCTGGTCGATGCCTGCATCACCATCGAGCGTATCCGCATCGGCACCGCCTTGCAGTTCGTCGCGTCCGTCACCTCCGGAGAGGAGGTCGCGGCCGGGGCCACCGACCAGCGTGTCGGTCCCCAGGCCACCACGCAGGGTATCGATGCCGGTTCCGCCCTCGAGATAGTCCTTGTAGTTGCTTCCTGTAAGCTGGTCGTCGCCGCCCATGCCGTAGAGACGGATGGGCACGGTGCTCGCGGTGATTGCATCCTCGGTGTCCCGGCCAAAGATCACCTGGCGATCAACGCCTGCGCCGCCTTGTCCCACCACGCGAAGCGAGGTGCCCGCGTCCAGGTCCTTGTATTCGATCCCCAGCGTCCTGTCCGCGGCAACCAGACGGTCCACATTCTGCAGACCCCGCTGCAGATCGAGCTGCAGCATCCGGCCGCGGTCCTCGTAGAACGCGTCCGTGAACGTGTAGTCGAACTGGAGGTCCTTGCGTTGCCGAGCGGCAAGATCAGCACGCCAGGCGTCGTGCTCCGATCCATGGGCCGCCGTCCAGATCGCATCCAGCGGATGCCCCGTATCGCTTCCGATCTTGCGAATCGATAGCGGAAGCTGGTAACGAACCGCGAGGAAGTCACCGAAGTCAGTTTTCGCGCCTTCGATCACCCGGTCGCTCACCGCGGAAGCGATGCTCACCTTTCCCGCAATGGAGCGATAGGCATCGCTCTCCATGAGTGACGCCAGCGCCTTGCTGAACTCCTCCCGCCCCGTGGCCCAGCCCCCTTGGCTATCGACCCCGTCATTGAGCTCGAACCAGGTGTTGCCGAGATCGCTGCCGTTGATTGTCGGGGACGCGCCGCCCAGGATGCGCTGCAGCGCATTCACGACGTTCTCGAGAACATCCCCTTCAGCCTTGCCTTGGTCATACCCGACCGCTGCGGCGCCGGCACTCTGGCGGAGGAACGAAGACGCCTTCAGGATCTCCCCGAGATTCGACTCCAGGGCGGCACGCTGATTGGCCGGCACCAGTCCGCTGATGGCGGATTGGATTGCCAATGAGTCGACAAGAAGCACGAGGCTGTGCGTGTCGCCGAAGTCACGCAGCGAATATTGATCGAGCAAGAGTCGCGGGCCGCCTGCTGCCACGCTCGCCATGAGGGCGCGGACGGGTTCACCACCGCGATAAAGTGGCTGATCCTCGATGAACACCGGGAGCATCATCCCGTGATGCCACTGGGAGTTCGCCACGGCCGAAGGCGAGGTATCGCCTATCACCTCGAACTGATTGGGAAGCGGGGGATTGCCCTCTCCCGGACCGAAGAAGGTTCTCTTCGTGTCCCCGATCAGGTTGCCGCTCTCGGTCCTTTCGGCCGCACGGCTCACCGCGATCCGGTAAGGCAGACTGGCGGCGGCGATTTCGGAGATGAGAACCTTGGTCGGGACGGTTGGATTGTTTCCCCCCGAACTGAGACCCCCTACGTACTGGATCCCGTCCGCGATATCACGAATGTCCAAGAGTGCGTCGCGGACAATGTGGTACTCGTTCGCACTGCTGTACGTCGAGCCCGCCAACCGGGAGATGGCGGTATCGACCGACATTGTCTTGTCCCTTAGGCCACGCGCAATGTCGACGTACGTCGTGCGAAGCTGAGGGTCGGAGAAGGTTGCGGCCGTCAGCTCGATGCTGTCCTTCTGCTCGATGAACTGGTCGACCAGCCGCCGCAGCTCAGGGCGGGGATCGGCAGCCCCTTTCACCAGCCCCACCCCCGCGCCATTGAAGGTGACGACTTGCTTCGCTTCGCCCGGATGCAGCAAGTTGAAGGCGGTGGCGAGGTGTCCACCCAGGCTATAGCCAGTCAGTGTGAACTCCTTGCCATGGAGCGGTCCATCTGACGCGACCAGCGAGGCATACCACTGCTCCAGGTCCGCGATCTGGCCCCACGCGAATCCTGTCTTCTTGATCTCCTTCTCGTTGGTGGCGATGTTGTCGCGAACGGCGTCGTCGATGAATTCGGTGGA
>CAZMHG010000305.1:0-4310 GCA_964565975.1 uncultured Ilumatobacteraceae bacterium
CGACAACGTCGTCATGGCGGCCACCGTGGCGACGGTAGAGATCGGCGAGGGCGGCCAGGGCTCGGGCGAGGACCGCGTCATGACCACCGTCGTCGGCCAGCACTCCGGTGATCCGTTCGAGTTCGGTGATGCCTTCCATCCCACGGAAGTCGCCGCCGTCGAACTCGAACGCAGCCTCCTCAGCAGATGATCGCTCGGCCCGCCGACGTTCGGCGACGAGGTACCAGAACACGAGCGCTGCGTCCTGCGCCTCCGGTCCACCGCCGCGGACGACGTCGGCGGCCGCCCGCATGTCGTCGCTCCAGCCTTCCGGCCACTCCGGGGCGGTCCAGGCGAGGATGCTCTTGGTCGCGGCGTCAACGAGCAGCTTCCTCCACTGGTCGTCGTCGATGCCGATGGTCACCGACACCGACCCGGCACCCCCGCCGCTCGATGGGCCGGTGCCGGCGCGCCGCCACGACGGTTTGGACACCGAGGGTGCGCTCGGTTGCTTGCCGGCGGGAGGGAACGCGAGTGGGTCGCGGCGGCGTGCACAGTCGCTGCGTTCGAGGGTGGGGAACTCTTCGCCGGGGGCGTCCCAGACCCGGAGGTAGAGCTCGTGGTCCGTCTGTCCCCACGCGCGTGCCCGCTCCAGCAGCCGTGCCAGGAGCTTCGCCGTCGCCGCGACGTCACCTTCGGCGGTGTGCCACTGGGTGAAGGGCACGTCCATCGCGTGGCAGAGCACGGCCAGCGAACGGTTCGGGGTGTCCACCGAGAGTGTCGTGGCCACGGCATGGGTGTCGAGGTAGTCGAGCCCGGGCAGCCGCTCTCCGATGCGCCGAAGCTCGGCGTCGATGAAGCGCAGGTCGAACAGCACGTTGTGCCCGGTCACCACCCCGCGGCTCAGCCGATGGCAGATCTCGCCGGCGACCTCACGGAACGTGGGTGCATCCTCGAGCGCAGCGAGCCGGCCGGTGAGCTCACGGTCGTCCGGACGGATCAGGGTCGCCCACTCGTCGGACACCCAGCCCGACGTGTCCATCAGCGCGATGGCGATCTCAATGATCCGCTCGGTGCGCGGCTGCAGACCGGTCGTCTCGACGTCGACCACGACAAACCGGACCTCGTCTGCACCGCCCACAAGCCAACCGTAGGACGCTCAAGCAGCTGACTGCGTCGGAGCCCCACCTCGCACTGACCGGGTGACACTTCATCGATCGCGGCCCACAGCTCGCGTTGCGGGGCGGCTCGCGAGAGAGGGTGAGGCTGCCTTCGTCTTCCTCGTCGTGTTACAGGTCGAGCTCCATACCGCCGAGCGCGCGGGGCGGTGAAGGCTCGTCGGGCTCGACGAGCAACGCGAACTCTCCAAGACCTGCCAACAACTCTGTGAGTGGCCGCTCGCCCCGGCCGGTCGCCTGCGCCTGCGCGAGTTCCCCCGCCCGCCGGTCCCACGCGTCGGCCGCATCTCGGTTCGTAGGCCGATCACCGAGCACCGACAGAAGCGGGTGAGCTGGGTCGAACCGAACAAGCCGCGCTCTGCCTCGACCGTCACGGTCAAGCATGCAGTCGAGCTCGGCCAACTCGGTGCCCTTTGGGTTGTCGCCATCGATGGTCTGCCGCGCGAGAACGAGGGTGGACTGGAGAAGCTCGATCCGCCGTGCGCTCGACTCGACGGCGTCCGCAGCGCGTGCGAGCTGCGGCGGAAGGTCGCCCAGCGCCCGCTGAGCCCCGGCGAGCTCGTCGGCGTGGCGGCGGCGCTTGAGGCGGCGGTCGTATTCGGCGATGGTTGCCTGGGCGTCCTCGAGCTTCTGGCGGAGACACTCATGCGCTGGCGCTGGGCTCGCTCGACCATCACGTTCCGCCTACGCGTCGAACGGAAGGGAGGTCTGCGCGTCGGTGCGTCGACGCGACGTGCGGCGGGGCTTGGGCACCGGGCGGGGTGCCTCGATGACGACGGGCTCGATGGGCGACAGCGCGACACCTGCCCATGCCTCGAACAGCGCTCGCGGGATGCGGAGCTGCTTGCCGACTCGGATGGCCGGGATGGCATCGGGCGCCTTCGTCGCGACGTAGCGCCGAGCGGCCTTGTACGCGGAGGTGCGGCCGATCCCCAGGATCTCGGCGGCATCCTCGACCGTGAGAAACAGTCGGGAGGCCGTCACGTCCTGCCCTGAACGCATCGGTTGACTAGTCAACGCGTCCGATGATGCGCCATCAGGCGGTCTGAGTCAACGCGCCCGTGAACTACCAGGCATTTCTGTTGACCTAGGCTCTCACCATGGCCCGGTTCATCCGCTCGAACTACTCACCCAACCAGATCGTCGCCCGCAACGTGGCCCGAGCCCGGGCCATGCGGGGTTGGACGCAGGACCAGGCGGCTGCCGAGCTGGCGCCCTACCTGGGCACCACCTGGTCGACGGCGAGCTTCTCGGCCGTGGAGCGCTCGAGCCGGGGCGCCCGGGTGAAGCAGTTCAGCGCCGACGAGCTCGTGGCGCTCGCCCGTGGGTTCGGGGTACCGCTGGGCTGGTTCTTCCTGCCGCCCGACGGCGAGGACGCCGGCATGTACGTGCCCGACAAGAAGGCACGGGGCATGGAGTTCAGCGAGGTCGTCGACCTCGTGCTCGGCACCGACGACACGAACGAGCCGTACCGCCGGGCGCTGCTGGCGTGGGCGGCCGGCGCCGCCGGGACGACCGACCAGGCCAACGAGCGCCTCGCCGCCCGATTCGCCGACGCCGACCAGTTCGAGGAATCCCGCCGGCTGCGGGAGACGTTCGGCGATCTGCCCGAGGCGGCGGGCGTCCTGCGGCGCCTGGCCGTCGCCATCGACACGCTCGACAAGACTGCGCACGAACCGACACCAACCGACACGAAGAAGCGGAGGCCGCCACGATGAAGGGCCACGTCGCCAAGAAGGGGAACCGCTACTACGCCGTCGTCTACGAAGGCTTCGACGAGATCACGGGTCGGGATCGCTACCGCTGGTACGCGGCGGGCGAGACCCGCAAGACCGCCGAGAAGATGCTCACCGAGCTCATCAAGCGGGTCCACGACGGCGACTACCGGGCGCCCGACCGGATCACCGTCGCGCACTACCTCGTGGAGCGCTGGCTGCCGACGAAGAAGGCGCAGCTGCGGCACTCGACCTACAGCTCGTACGCCAAGAACATCGAGCTGCACGTCAACCCGCGCATCGGGCACATCGCGCTGCAGAAGCTCCAGCCCGAGGACCTCGACACGCTGTACGCCCAGCTGCTCAGCGAGGGGAAGCTGAACGGCGCCGGCGGCGGGCTGGCACCGAAGACGGTGCGGATCATCCACGGCATCATCCGCAAGGCGCTGGCCGACGCCCACCGGAAGGGCACGGTGAACCGGAACGTGGCCGACCTGGCCGACCCGCCGAAGGTGCGCCTCGGCGGGCGGACGGCGATGAAGGTGTGGTCGGCCGAGGAGCTACGGACGTTCCTGTCGAGCATCGAGTACCACGACCTGTACACGGCGTTCTTCCTCGTGGCGAACACCGGGATGCGGCGCGGCGAGGTGCTGGGCCTCACGTGGCGCAACGTCGACCTCGACACCGCCCGACTGGTGGTCAGCCAGTCGGTGCTGTCGGTGGACTACGAGGCGAGCGTGGCCGACGTGAAGACGGCCACGAGCCGCCGCACCATCGACCTGGATACCCGGACGGTGACGACGCTACGAGCCTGGCGCCGGCGCCAGCTCGAGGAGCGCCTGTCGACTGGCCGCCGTGACGACGAGTTCGTGTTCGCTCGGCCGGACGGCCGGCCGGTCCATCCCGACTACTTCAGCCAGTGCTGGGACCGCCTGGTGGCCGCCAGCCCACTCCCCCGCATCCGCCTCCACGACCTCCGCCACACCCACGCCTCGATCCTGCTGAAGGCCGGCGTCCCGGTGAAGGTCGTCAGCGAGCGCCTCGGCCACTCCAGCCCCGCGTTCACGATGACCGTGTACCAGCACGTGCTCCCCGGCATGCAGGCTGACGCCGCAGCGGCCTTCAGCGACGCGGTCTTCGGCGCAGGATGAACGCCGCCGCAGCGACCTGCGGAACTAGAGCTTCGCCGAGAGCACCGGTGTCCGCTTCGTGCTGTAGATCAGGGACGGAAGGTCGCGGCGACCCTGCAAGTACTTCACCGTGACCCCGAGGCCGGCCACACGCTCCGGCCGAGCAGATACCGCCTTGTTCAGCCGAGCGACTCGTGCGAGTGCGACCAGACCAGCCCTCAGCATCGCTGGGTCGTGTTCACGCCGAAGGAGTTCCTCGATCGACTGGATGTCGCGAGGCCACTGGCCTAGCGCCATCACGTTCACTG
>CAZMHG010000306.1:0-4286 GCA_964565975.1 uncultured Ilumatobacteraceae bacterium
CGTCGATGAAGGTCTGCTTGCTCACGAGTTCGCCTGGGTTGAATCCTTGGCGACGAACACAAGCCATGAGATCCTGAAGTCGACGATAGTCGGCCACAAGTTCGTCCGTAGTCATCGGACGATCGCCCAGCCCAAGTCTCTTCAGGCGATCTTCGCATAACCCGATCTCGTCCTGAACTTCACCCTGCCCAGGCGGTATCCGAAATGACCGATTGTCCACGCCGACTTCGACGGTGAGCCCGTTCGTCCTAAGGCAATCGACCATGATTCGAAACTGCGCGCCTTGAGTTGATTCTCCCGGCAATACCGCAGTGTTCGCCGAGGTGGTTTGCGTCGGTTCGGAGGTGCGACCTTCACCGGCACAGCTGCAGCACAGTATGGCCGCCGGAACAAGCCCAGGGACTGAGCGGACTAGTTGGTGCAGGTGGCGCCCCAGCTCGTCATGGTTCCGCTCGTCGACAACTGCCATGACATGACACGTAAGCCCCAGATGATGGAGCCGGTATGAACTCCGCTGCCGAACTGAAGTACCTCCGTGCCTTGATTCACCCACGTATGGTAGTGAAAAGTCGCGACGCCGGTCGTAGTTGTTCGAATCGATGAGTCCGGTGAGCATGTTGTCTTGCCGGACTTTGTCGCGCTAGCGGCGGCCGCGGTCGGTCCTAACGCGAGTCCCGCTGCGGCTAGCATGAGCCCAAATTTCTCAACAATTTGAGGCCTCCATCCTGCTTCCTTGTAGACTTGTACCCCACGAGTAGGCGGCTGTCAAGGTGGCTCTGCGTGACTGGCCGGACTTCGACGGTGTGTTCGTTTTGTGCTGGTGAGCGGGGCGTGTTCGGGGTGATTGCCCTACGGAGCGGGGTGTTCGTCGCTGTCGGGGTTCAGCTGACGCGGGCGGTGCTCCGGCCGGTGGAGTCGATGTCGAGCGCGGCACAGATCGCGGCCTGGAGTGGGGTGCAGCGGGTGATCGCCCGTACGTGGTGATTGCCGGGCATCGAGGTCGACGCTCGTCGTTGGCGAGGCTCTGGTAGCGCCCGACGACTTCGGCGGTGGAAGCCTGGGCGGGGGTGAGCGAGGCCGTGACGACCGAGCAAGGGTGGTCGACGTGGTGGAGACGAGGGGATTCGAACCCCTGACATCTGCCTTGCAAAGGCAGCGCTCTGCCAACTGAGCTACGTCCCCGAAGGGCACGACAACCCTACTCGGCGGGCGGAAACATCACACCGCCGGGCACGCCCCGGCGACAGTCGTCCGGATCAGCCGTCCGGATCAGGCGGCGGCGCCGGCCGGTTCGACGACGGCGTGGGCCAGATCGGCCATCACGCCGACACGATCGCCGATCGCCACGGTCGCCACCGACGTGCCCTCGGCGCGGGCACGCACCAACGTGTCGAGCACGTCGACGCGCACGACGACCACGGTGTCGGCGCCCTGGAACGTGACGTTGGAGACGGTGCCGCGCCACTGGCCGACGGCCTCGGCGGTGATCGTCAGGGCCTCCGGGCGGACCATCAGATTGACCTGCGAACCGGCGCCCGGCAGGTCGGCGACGGCAACGCCGACGCCGCCGACATCGAGCCCGCCATCGTCGCGCACCGTGCCGGTGAAGTGGTTCATCGTCCCGACGAAGCGGGCGACGAACGAGGTCGCCGGAGTGCGATACACCTCGATCGGCGTGCCGTACTGCTCGACCCGGCCGTTGCTCATCACCGCCACTCGGTCGCTGATCGCCAGCGCTTCCTCCTGATCGTGGGTCACGAACAGCGTGGTGATCCCGACCTCGGTCTGGATCCGGCGGATCTGGTCGCGAAGGTTGGTGCGCACCTTGGCGTCCAACGCGGACAGCGGCTCGTCGAGCAACAGCACCTGCGGGCTGACGGCCAGCGCGCGAGCGAGGGCGACACGCTGCTGCTGGCCGCCGGACAGCTGATGCGGGAAGCGGTTGATCTGCTCGGACAATCCGACCAGTTCGAGCATCTCGCCGACGGTCTTGGTGCGCGTCGCTTTGTCCTGGCGGCGTGTCCGCAGGCCGAAGTCGACGTTCTGGGCAACGGTCAGGTTCGGGAACAGGCTGTAGCTCTGGAAGACCATGCCCATGTTCCGCTTGTGCGCGGGCACGTTGGAGATGTCCTTCCCGTCGACGAGGACCTGGCCGGAGGTGGCGAACTCGAACCCGGCCAGGATGCGCAGGGCCGTTGTCTTGCCGCAGCCCGACGGGCCGAGCAGGCTGACCAGCTGGCCGTTGTCGACGTCGAGGTTCAACGACTCCAAGGCCACGGTTTGCGGGCCGAAAGCCTTGCGGACGTTCTGGAAGGTGATGGCACTCATGGTTTCCCTAGAAGACGGAGGTGCGCGTGCCGGCGTGGCGGTCGCGGCGCTGGACGACGAAGAACATCACCATCAGCAGCGCAGTGGTGAGCAGGAACGTGACCATCGCCAGCGCGGTCGCGCCCTGGCCCTGGTTCTGGTAGTACTCGCCCATGAACTGCGGGTAGGTCCGCTTGAGCAGCGTGTTGGCGATGGTGAACTCGCCCATCACCACGGTGAACGTGAGGAACGACGACGACACCAGCGCCGAGCGAAGGTTGGGCATCAACACCCGAAGCAGCGTGGTTCCCCATCCGGCGCCCAGGCTGCGCGAGGCGTCAATCAGGGTGCGCACGTCGATCGCCTTGATCCCGGCGTCGATCGCCCGGAAGGTGAACGGCAGGGCCAGGATCACGTAGAACGGGATCAGCGAGTAGTTGCTGTTCAGGAACCACTTGGCGTTCGGCCGGAAGAACGCAGCGACGCCGGCGACCAGCGCGATGGGCGGGACCATGAACGGCAGCAGCGTGGTGAACTCGACGAGGGCGCGTGCCTTGGGCAGCTTGATGTGCACCAGCAGGAGTGTCGGCACGAGCAGCACCAGGGTCAGCAGCACGGTGCCGACGGCAAGCTCGAGCGAGAGCCGCAGTGCCGGCCAGAAGCCCTTGGTGTGGATCGCCGTCGACACGCCCTTGAACGACCACTTCTTGAAGATGTCTTCCCAGCGCAGCAGTGGGGTGATGATGTTCTGGAAGCTGTACCGGGCCATCGTCAGCATCGGCAGGACGAAGAACAGCCCGCAGACGATCAGCACCAGCGTGGGGCCGAGGCGCGACAACCAGCGCGGCCGGCGCGGGCCGCTGTTCAACGCATCCATCGTTCGGCCCGCTTTCGCAACAGGACGAAGCCGGTCATCGCCACCGCCATGAAGACGACCATCCACGTCGCCAGCGCGAACGGCAACGGTCCGCCCTTGGCGATGTCACCCTGCAGGTAGTAGCTGATCCGCACCGGGACGACGTTGACGCTCTGGTTGATGACACGGGCCGTGGCGAACGCGCTGTAGGCGTTGGCGAACAGCAGCAAGAACCCGCCGAGCAGCGATGGCAGCAGCACCGGCAGGCCGACGCGGCGCCAGAACGTCCACGACGTGCCGCCCAGGTTGGCCGCGGCTTCGCGCCAGGCGACCTTCAGTCCGTCGATCGCCGGCAGCGTGACCAGGAACATCAACGGCACCTGGAAGTACATGTAGACGGTGACCAGGCCAGGCACCTTGGACAGCTCGAACCCGTGGGCGTACAGGTCCCAGCCCGCCCACTTGAGCATCTTGGTGGCCAGGCCGCTGCGGCCGACCAGCGTGAAGAACATGAACGCCAGGATGACGCCGCCCATGTTCGCCCCGACGCCGCTGTAGGCGGTGACCAGCGTGCGCAACCACTTCGGCTTGCGTGCCGTCGCCGCGGCGTAGGCCAACAGCGCCCCCAGGATCGCGCCGAGCAGTCCGGAGATGAGCGACAGCCAGAACGAGTTGACGAACGCTTGGCGCTGTGAGCTGAGCGCGTCGGTCATCCCCTTGAGGCTGAACCCGCCGGACTCGGACGTGAGCGCCTTCTTGATGACGCCGTAGGTCGGCAGCAGCAGGAAGATGAAGACGAACGCGAGGAACGGGATCAGCCCGAGCCAGGCCCAGCTTCGACGTGTCGGGGACGGAACGGACGAGGGGGCCCCGCTCGACGCGGGGCCCCCTGCCAGATAATCGACCGTTGCATATGCACCGATCGTGCCCCCGGTTCCACCGGGAATCGACATCAGGCGTCGGCCACCATCGGACCCCAGTTGGTCTGGAGTGCCTCGTTGGCCTTGGCGACCTGGGCCGGCGTGAGGAAGCTGACCTTGGCGACCAGATCTGCCGGCGGCAGGTTCTTCATCGCTTCAGCGGTGACCTTGCCCTCGGCGACCAAGGTGTTGAACCGGGCCGG
>CAZMHG010000307.1:0-772 GCA_964565975.1 uncultured Ilumatobacteraceae bacterium
GATGTACGCCCCCACCTCCGGGCATATCACCGTCGACGGCGTCGACCTGGCCACGCTGTCCACGGACAGCTGGCGCGACCGGCTGGCAGGTGCGTTCCAGGACTTCTTCCGCTTCGAGCTGCCCGCGCAGCGCGCGGTCGGCCTGGGCGACCTCCCGCGCCTCGACGACCGGCCGGCCGCCGCGGCAGCGATCGACCGCGCCGGGGCCGGCGACGTGATCGATCGCCTACCCCTTGGCCTCGACACGCAACTGGGACCCACCTGGGAGCACGGCGCCGAGGTCAGCTTCGGTCAATGGCAGAAGCTCGCCCTGGCCCGCGGGTTGATGCGCGACGACCCGCTGCTGCTGATCCTGGACGAGCCGACCGCGGCGCTCGACGCCGAGACCGAGCACGCCTTGTTCGAGCGCTTCGCTGCGGCAGCTCGCCACCACGGCGGCAGCGGCCGGATCACGCTGCTCGTCTCGCACCGGTTCAGCACCGTGCGGATGGCCGACCTGATCATCGTCCTCGACGGGGCGCGCGTTGCCGAGGTCGGCTCGCACGACCAGCTGATGGCCGCGCCAGGCCCGTACCGCCAGCTGTACCAGATCCAGGCCGCGGCCTACGCCCGCTGACGGGCACTGAGCCTCGGCCCGGCCGGGGCTCAGCCCGCCGGCTCGGCGTCAGCGTCGGCCGGGGCTCTCAGCCCGCTGGCGAGTCGTCGGCAGCGTCGGGGGCCGCGGCGGCGACCACCGCCGGGGACGCCGCGGGCGCCGAGGGGCGGGAGCACG
>CAZMHG010000307.1:782-4283 GCA_964565975.1 uncultured Ilumatobacteraceae bacterium
GTCGCGCAAGAGTTCGAGGGCAACATCCGGCACGTTGGTGCAGATGCCGTCGATCCCCCACCGGATCAGCTCGGCCATCCGCACCGCGGCGTCGCAGGTCCAGGTGTTGACCGCGATGCCGGCCGCGCGGCACTGGCGGGCCGCTGGTTCGGTGAGCGTCTGCACCCACGGATGCCACGCCGCGTGACCAGCGTCGATCAGCCGCGCGGCGACACCGTCGGGCGACTCCACGGTGAGCCACGCCGTGGCGATCGACGGCGCCAGCTGGTGGCATCGCTCGATCGTCTCCCATCGGAACGACGAGATCAGCCACCGGCCGTCGTCGCCGCGGGACCGCAGCGCGGCGACCGTCTCGTCGGCGATCGAGTCGGTGTGGTCGAAGTCCGGCTCGTCGGGGTCGTTCTTGATCTCCACGTTGACCCACATCCCACGGCACGCGTCGAGCGCCGCGTGGAGCCATGGCACGTGCGCGGGGAGGTCGGCAACCGCCACGGCGGCGATCACCCTTCCGTCGTCCAGCCGCGGGTCGTGGTGGACGACCAGCGCGCCGTCGGCAGTGCGCCGGACGTCCAACTCGACACCGTCGGCGCCGAGCAGGCGGGCCAGCGCGAACGCCTCGATCGTGTTCTCCCGAGCCGCCCGAGACGCCCCGCGATGCGCCAACACCTGCACCCCGCGCGCCTCTCGCCACTGCGGACCTGGTGCGGCAGCGATGTCCGCCATAGATACCCCCTATCGCAACGAACTATGGCCGTGGAGGGACCTGCGCCCCTTGTCAAACGGCGGATTGTTTCCTAGCGTGCACCGTGCATCTCGGCACGTGTCCACCGCCGGAATGCCGCGGGCGACCCTCGTGAACACGATCACAAAGTTCGGAGCGACAGTGACCATCCTTGCGTCGAGTCTTGCACTGGCCAACGCCGACTACACGTGGCGCCGCAAGGCGATCTGCAGGGACACCGACCCGGATGTGTTCTTCCCGGTCGGCACGACCGGATTCGCGCTGGTCCAGATCGACCGGGCCAAGGGGATCTGCGAGGAGTGCCCGGTGAAGGCGCCGTGCCTGGACTATGCGCTGGAGACCAACCAGGACTCGGGCATCTGGGGTGGCACCAGCGAGGACGAGCGGCGGGCGATCCGCCGCCTCGAAGCAGCCCGGGCCAAGGCGGCCAAGTCGGCACAGAACGCCGCCGGCGCTTTTGCCGCGCAGGACGCCGAGCGCACCGCCGTCCGCCGGCTGAGTCCGCCGGCTGAGCTCGCCGGCCGGCACGTCCGCCAGCGCCGGGCGGATCACACGACGCCGGTCAGGCCGGCACGCTGAGCTCGACCACCGTCCCACCGGGCCGGTCCTCGGCCATCCCCGCGGCAGCGAAGTCCTCGACCGAGCCGGCGTGCATCGCAATCGTGCCGTTCAACTCGGTCGTCACCAGGGTGCGCACGATCGACAGGCCAAGTCCCGTGGCCGTGTTCAGGTCGAACCCGGGTTCCAGCGTCCTGCCGTTGTTGACGACCTTGATGACGACCCGGCCGTCGGCGTGCTCGAGGCACACGACGACCTCGCCGCCACGGCTGTCGCCCTCCGGGTAGCCGTGGTCGACCGCGTTCTGCAACAGCTCGGTGAGCACCACGCTGAGCGGGGTGGCGATGGTGGACGGCAGCCGGCCGCCCTCGCCGACCACCCGGAACCGCACCGGCCGGTCCGGCGACTGGAGACCTTCTTCGGCGAGGCGCAGCAGCGGGCGCACGATGTCCAAGAAAGCGACGTCGTCGCCGGCCTCGCGCGACAACGTCTCGTGCACCAGGGCGATGGTCCGGATCCGGCGCACCGACTCGGCAACGGCGGCCTTGGCCTCGGTCGACTGCAGACGGCGGCCCTGGAGGCGGAGCAGCGACGAGATGGTCTGCAGGTTGTTCTTCACCCGGTGGTGGATCTCGCGGATCGTCGCGTCCTTGGAGAGCAGCAGCTTGTCGCGCGAGCGAACCTCGGTGACGTCGCGCATCAGCAGGATCCCCCCGGTCACCTCGCCGTTGGCCAGCAACGGCAGGCAGCGGGCCAGGAACGTGACCTCGGGCGTCTGCTCGAACTCCTCGATCACCGGCTGGCGCGACTCGTACGCCTGGCGAACCGGGCTGTCGTTGAAACCGAGCTCGGCCAGGCGCATGCCCATCGAGTTGGCCGTGATGCCGACGCGGTGCAACGCCGACACGGCGTTGGGCGAGCCGTAGTGAACCCGGGCCTCTTGGTCGAGCACCAACACGCCGTCGCCGACGCGCGGCGCCGCGCTGGAATCGTTGGCCTGCCCGGCGTAGGGGAACGAGCCCTCGGCGATCATCGCCGCGAAGCGCTCGAACAGGCTCACGTAGATCCGTTCCAACCCACCCTGGTGACGGCCACTGTTCTTCGCCCATTCCCGGCCGAGCACGGCGATCGGCTCGCCGTTGCAACGCACCGGGATGCCCTCGATGTTGGCAGGATCGGGCATGTCGGGCGCATCGGTCTCGCCAGTGCTGATCGACCCCGACTGGAGCACCTTGTCCAGGAACTCGGTGTGGGTGTACTGCGGCTCGAGACCGACGAAGTCGTCGACGTAGATCGTCTGGCCGGTCGCCGCACGGACCTGGGCGACGATCACCCACGTACCCTCCGACGTGGGGACGTACAGCAGCAGATCGGAGAAGCTCAGGTCGGCCAGCAGCCCCCACTCGCTGACCAGCGTCTGCAGATGGTGGATCTGGTCACGACGCAGCGTGGTGTGTTGACGGGCGAGTTCAACGAGGGTTGCCATAGCTAATCCCGAGTGTGCCAGACCGGCACGGGTGGAGCCGGTAAGCGACGTGCCGTGCGACCGGTGCTCAGCCGCCGAAGCCGATGCGCCGCGCGCTGTCGCCGGCGCCCAGCTCGATGTAGGCCAGCTTGGCCGCGGCCACGGCGACGTCGCGACCCTTGCGGTCGGTCAGCCACAACGTGTCGCTGGCGCCGCTCAGCGCGGCGGTGATCTGCGCCTTGAGCGCCTCGCGATCCGTGTCGTCGGGCAGCTCGACGGTGAGCTCGCGGGCCGACTGTGTGACGCCAATGCGCAGATCCATGCCCGTCAGGCTACGGGCCGGCCGAACCGTCGCCGCGGGCGCCCAGGGTCAGACGGCGGTCGCGCAGAAGCTGTCGCCCTGCGCCAGGCTGGACTGCGTGGAGGGATCGGTGTCGCCGTAGAGCGCGCCGAGCATGCCGCGCACCATGCCCCGGTCGACGGCGCAGATCACCGGATGCTCGATCGCGACGTCGCCGAACGGGCAGTGGTTGTTGACGATGCGCAGCTGGTTGTCGCGCACCTCGGCGTGTGCGGCGAACCCGTGCGCGGTGAGCGCGTCGGCGACGGCATGCAACGCGGATCGCAAGCTGCGCTGGCCGGCGTGCAGGTCTGGGCCGGCCATGCCTGCGGCAAGCGCGCGGCCGTACTCGCTGCCGAGCGCCTCGGCCATCGTCTCGACCTGCTCGGGCGCCAG
>CAZMHG010000308.1:0-4278 GCA_964565975.1 uncultured Ilumatobacteraceae bacterium
TGTTCGGCACGCCGTCGTTCCACAGGTACGACCGGAACGGATCGAGGCCACGCAGCGTCCAGGTGTGCGCCTCGCCCTCGCCGGTGTGGTTGAACACGACGTCCAGCCAGACGGCAAGCCCGTGCGCGTGCGCCGCGGCGATCAGCTCGGCCAGCTCGGCCGGCGGATCGTCGCCCTCGGCGAAGCCGTCGTGCACGCCGCCCCACACCACGGGCATGTAGCCCCAATAGCTGTCGGCCGTGTCGAAGGGTTGGACCGGCATCAGCTCGATCACGTCGACCCCGAGCTCGGCCAGGTAGCCGAGCCGTTCGATGCAGCCCCGGTAGCTCCCGCCGAAACCTTTGACGTGCAGCTCGTAGATCACCGGCATCGCCGCGCGGCGGCCGAGCGGCGAGCCCTGCGGCCACGCGCGCCGCACCGACCGCGGGCCATCGGGCGTCCACTGCACCTGGGTGGCCGACGGGTCGACCAACGGCTCGCCGCCGTCGACGCACAGCCAGTACGTCGCCCCTTCGGGCACGTCCAGCTCGCCGCTCCACCGGCCCTCGCGCAGCAGCAGATCGGTGGCGACGCCCGCAGTGGCCAGGATCACCCGATGCGCGTTGGGGGCGACGACGGAGACCTGCAGTGGCGGGAGCGCGCTCATGGGGCCGCCGATCGTAGCGAGGCCCGACCGGCGAGCGTTGGTCGGTGGATCACGGCTCAGATCGTGCGGGCCAGGGCGGCAGCCTGGTGGATCGCCGGCAGGATGCCGTTGGTGCCGGTGACGTCGCCGATCGAGCGCACCCGCCACGGTCCCGCGTCGGCCGCCAGAAGCTCGCCGAGCTCGCGGTTCGGGTGGCCGTAGGTGACGATGACCACCGTGGCCGCCTGGATGGTGCGGACACGATCGGTGAACAGCACGCCGATGTCGACAGCACCGGGGCGGATCTCGCGCAGGTAGTGCCCGCCGACGAAGTCGAACGCGCCGGACATCAACCGCTCGCGGGCCGCGGCGACCGTCGCCGGGGGGTACGGGAGCGTGGCACCGATCGACTCGTGGCGCCCGACCATCGTCACCGCCAGGCCGGCTTCGAGCAGGGCGTCGCACACCGAGATCGCCTCGAACGTCCCCGTGTCGTCGTACACCAGCGCCGGACCGACCAGGCTGGCCCGCCCGCCGAACCCGAACACGTCCCACGAGGTGAACACGTGCGCCAGGTCGTGCCCGTGGACCGCGTCGACCGGCGTGGAGAGCTGGAACCCGTCCGTGCGTGGGCTGACACCGGTGGCCAGGATGACCTCGTCCGGGGCGAGCTCGGCGACCACGTCGGGGTCGACCATCGTCGCCAGCCGGACGGTGACACCGAGCCGCTCGACCTCACCGGTCAGCCATTCGGTGATCGCGCCGATGTCGTTGCGGTGCGGCGCCGTCGCGGCGATAGCGACCTGGCCGCCAAGTTTGCGTGTGGCCTCGTAGAGGTGCACGTCGTGGCCACGGATCGCCGCCGTGCGCGCCGCTTCCAGCCCGGCGGGACCGCCGCCCACGACCAGGACGCGCTTGCGTCGCGGCGCGGGCGCGGTCGGCTCGAACGTGATCGTCGTCTCCTGCGCGGCGGCGACGTTGACGACGCACGACAGCACGCCGGTGGACATCAGCTGGCCGACGCACCCGACGTTCGACCCGATGCATGGGCGCACGAGGTGGTCGTCGCCGCGTTGCGACTTGTTGACCAGTTCCGGGTCGGCGATCAACGCGCGGACCATCGAGACCATGTCCGCGGCGCGGTCGGCGACGATCCGCTCGGCATCGTCGAGGGTCATGATCCGCCCGACCACCATCGTCGGCTTGGTCAGGCCGGGTGTGACGCGGGCGTTGGCGGGCATCTCGTTGGCCAGGGGGATGTCCATCGGCGCGAGCAGGGTGAAGAACCGCCAGTACGACCCCATGTGCAGCGACACGTAGTCGACGTACGGCTCGACCGCGCGGGCGACCTGGGCGATGTCGTCGGGCGACAGCCCGCCAGGGATGTACTCCTCGTTCGGCAGGCGGACGCCGACCAGGTAGTCGTACCCGACCGCGTCACGGATGCTCGCGAGGACCTCGAGCAGGAACCGCATCCGGTTCTCGAAGCTGCCGCCGTACTCGTCGTCGCGGGTGTTGTTCGCCGGCGAGAGGAACTGCTCGATCAGGTACCCGGACGACGCGTGCAGGTCCACGCCGTCCAGCCCGCCCTGGCGGCACCGGCGCGCCGCGGCCCCGAACGCCGCGACCATCTCGTCGATCTCGGCCGTGGACATCGCCGTGGGGATGCCGCCGACCATCGGGTTGGGGATCGCCGACGACGACACCTGGGTCGCCGACTTCTTCGGCCGCGTCGCCGAGCCGGGGTGGTAGATCTGCTGGAGGATCGCCATGCCGTACGGCCGCATCCGGTTGGAGATCTCCCGGTAGAAGGGGATGCAGTCGTCGCTGTACAGCGGCACCAGGCTGGGCGCGTTGGCATGCACACCCGTTGCCTCCAGCGTGGACAGGGCCACCCCGCCAGCGGCGCGTGCCTCGTGGTAGGCGATCAGCCGCTCACCCGTCATCAGCGTCCCGTGCGCCGAGCGCACGATCCGGTTCTTCAACGTGACCGGGCCGACCTGCAACGGCGAGAACAGGTGCGCGTAACGGTTGGACACGACGAGGCTCCCCTAACTGTAGATCGACTACAGTAACTCGCCAGCCGACAACCCGGAGACACGATGATCGAGTTCAGCCTGACGCTCCCCCGCTTCCACGATCCTGGCGAGCGCCAGCCCTATCGGCGGACCTACGACTTCTGCCGGACCGTCGATCGACTCGGCTACGCCGGTGGGTTCATCGGCCACCACTCGTTCTCGCCCGAGGTGATGGACGAGGCCGGCATCGGCGCGCAGACCGAGCGGATGCGGCTCGGCACGGGCGTGTACCTCGCCGGGCTGCACCATCCGGCGAACATCGTCGAGCAGGTCTCCACGCTCGACCGGATCACCAACGGGCGCGCCGTGCTCGGCGTCGGAACCGGCTACCGCGAGTACGAGTTCAAGGCGTTCGGCACCGACTACACGCGGCGCGGCAAACGCCTGGACGAGACGTTGGCGGTGTGTCGCAAGGCGTGGGCCACCGGCAGCTACGCCTGGGACGGCGAGTTCTTCCACTTCGACGACATCCCGGTGTTCCCGCCCGCCGTGCAGACGCCAAACCCGCCGATCTACGTCGGTGGCACCTCGCCCGCGGCGCTGCGCCGGGCCGCACGCTACGGCGACTCGTGGTTCACCCTGCCGATGGAGACGCTGTCCGTCGTCCAGGGCCTGGTCGCCCAGTATCGGGCGGCTTGCACTGCCGAGGGGCGTACGCCACGGATCTGCCTGATGCGCAAGGCGTGGGTCGGCGAGACCGACGCCGAGGTCGAGACCGAGTGGTACCCGCGCGCCCTCAGCTTCCACCGCTACTACTGGGACGCCGGCACCAAGGGCGACCACGAGGACCCGATCCTGCAGCGTGTGGCCGCCGGCGAGGACCCGCCGTACCAGGAGTTCGTCCGCAACCGCGCCTTCGCCGGTACTCCGGACCTGGTCATCGACGAGATCCGCCGGTGGCACGAGGCGATCGGGTTCGACGAGTGCTGCCTGATCTTCGCTACCGGGCGCGAGGCGACCACCCAAGCAGCGCTGACCCGTGCCGTGACGCTGTTCGCCGAGGAGGTCGCGCCGGCGTTCGCCTGACGGCTCGGCCGCCGCGCCGTCACGCTCCGGCCGCGGACGGGCGTGTCCGCAGTGGTCCCACTAGCCTGCGGGTCGTGAGCGCCGAGGCCCGATCACCCGACGATGTGGCGGCCGGTCTGGGTCACCACGGCTACCTGGCCGACCCGGGTTTGGCGACCGTGGTGTTCCTGGCGCTGTCGATGCACCGACCGTTGCTGCTCGAAGGCGAGGCTGGCGTCGGCAAGACGGAGGTGGCCAAGGCGTTGTCCCGCTGGACCGGTGGCGAGCTGATCCGCCTGCAGTGCTACGAGGGCATCGACATCGCCCAGGCGGTGTACGACTGGGACTACTCGCGCCAGCTGCTCCATCTGCGCGCCGCCGAGGCGAGCGGCGAGGCCGGCGCCAGCGGTACCGATGCGCTCGAGTCGCAGCTGTACAGCGAGCGGTTCCTGCTGCGCCGCGCCGTGCTGCGGGCGATCGACCAGGGTGGCGGCGGTTCGAGCAGCGGCCCCCCGAGCGTGCCGCCGGTGTTGCTGATCGACGAGGTCGACCGGGCCGACGACGAGTTCG
>CAZMHG010000309.1:0-4263 GCA_964565975.1 uncultured Ilumatobacteraceae bacterium
TCTGCACGCTGAGTGGCTTGCCCTGGAACGTGCCGGTGAATCCGAGCTCGCCGCGTTCGCTGTTGACCTGGCGGAATCCCGGGTCGAAGAACGTCTCGGCGATGTGCCGGGCGCGGTTGGGGTCTCCGGGGACCAGCACGGCGTCGGCGTATGCGCCGGGCTCGGCGCGCAGGTGGATCGGCATACCCGGCGACACTAGCGAGGGCCCGCCGCCAGCGGCCTGCCGCATGGCGACGTTCGTTCACGTCGTCTGGCCGGGGCCATTGAGATGGTCGTAGCCGCCGCGCTCCACCAGCCACGTAGCCACGTACTCCTCGAATGTTGCCTCGTTCGGCCTTATAACGGTGGGTCCACGACCAGCCGGAGATCGACGGCGGCGATCACCTCGCGAGCCAACTCGACGGCGCGGCGCATCCATCGCTGCCACGGAAGCTCGCACGCTCGATGACCCGGCCTTCGCGAAGCGCGACGCGGACCACGCCGGGCTGCTTCGACTGCGTCTGCAACCGCACATCGTCCGTCACCAGGACGTTGACCGGGATCGGCAACTGGCGCAGTTCGTTCAGCATCCTCACGGCGTCGTCGTGTGAGTTCTCGACATGATCGAGGACGACGAGCAGATCGAGATCCGACTCGGGACCTTCCTCGCCCCGCCCGACCGATCCGAACACGATCACCCGTCGCACCTCGGGGCGCCTGAAGAGCCGCTCGGCGACGATCGGTGCCCACTCCTTCAGCGGCCTGGTTGACGTTTCGTCGCTCACGCGAGCAATCTGGCTCGAATCCACCCGAGCGGCCTGCACGTTCGGGCGAAGGAGCTGGAGCACTGACGTGTATCGGAAGATCCGACCACGTCTCCGTCCGGTGGTCTTCCCGACGACACCCAGCGCAGCAAGCCGCTCGAGGGCGAGTGCGTGGACGGGTTGGGTGTCGAACCGCACGCCAACTCCTCTGCCGGTCGTCCCTGTACAACGAACGCGCGATCCTTCCCGGCTACCGCGCCCCATCTCCCGAGAAACTCGCGGTGCTCCATCTGATGGTCTGCCGAGCGCGTCAATCGCTCACCATCGCGTCGTCGATCGACGTTCGCCGCGACATCAAACGCCCATGGCCTCGCCCGCCAAGCCGTCTGCTCGGCATGCTCGACACGGCCTGCAACACGTGACGATCCGGGCGGCCGCTCATGCGGTCGTGGCACGCTGGCGAACGCCAACGACCAATCCCGCAGTGGTGCCCCGGAGTCACACAAGGCGCAGATGGGGTCGTCGGCTCCAGTCGGTAAGGAGTGCGAGGTGCTGCGTCGGGATGCCCAGTTCGGCAACGACGGCCGCGGAGCCGCCTCGGCGCTCGATCATCTTTCTGAGCAAACCGGCGGGCACCACAGGGGAATCGTTGGGCTCGTTCCGGCGACCCCAGGCAGTCGACTTCTGGATTTGGAGTGATCGGAAGCGTTCGGCGGTGATCAGATTCAGGTCCCGGGCGCGGTAGATCAACGCGGCGACCGACATGCCGAGGCTCGACTTGAGGTGCAGGAAGTCGGACAACGTCGGCACAGCGGTCTCGCGGAGCGCGTACTCGAGCGTGTCGCGGGGGATAAGCAGCGCACCGGCGAACCGGTTGGCTTCGTCTTCGGTGTAGTCGTGCCTGCGGGCATGCATGACGAGGTGACCGAGTTCGTGAGCGAGCGAGAACCTGAAGCGCTCGCCGGGGACGTCGGGGTCGAGGCCGATGGCCGGTTGCCCGTCGACCCACGACGACAGCCCGTCAATCGTGCGCGCTTCGAGGTCACCGGCGAGTTCGCGGACCGGGACGATGGCGACGCCAGCACGCTCGGCGGCAGCGGTTAGGTTGCGGATCGGTCCGGCTTCTTCGACGTCGAGCATCGACAGACGGACCTCGGCGGCCAGTTGCTCGACATCGTCGATGTCACGTTCGATCGACGACACCTCTCGTTCGAGCCGGACGGAGAGCTTCGTGTCGCGACGGAGTTCTGCGAATACCTCGCCGCCGAGTCGCACGATCTCCTTGGCCCGCTTCTTGGAGGTCTCACGAGTGCGTGTGTAATGCCGGTGCAGCGGTTCGGTCATGTCTGGCACGAACCCGAGACGTGATTCGGTGTACCCGAGCGGTGACAGATCGAAGGCAGGGGCGCGGACGCCACGCTCAACCTCGGAGATCCGCTGGACGGACACCCCGATGCGTTCTGCGAGCTCGGCCTGGTTGATGCCCTCGAGGTGTCGGTACGAGGCGAGTCTGCTCACGCCGACTCCTCGCCGCCCTGCTCCTCATCGCCGTCTTGCTCATCGCCGAAGACGTCGTCGAAGCTGTCGTCAGGCCCCGAGTCGAAGGTTCCGATTGCCCATGCCGACGGTGAACCGCCAGGCGGGATCAGGCCGCCGAGAGGGAACCGCCCGGCGAACCTCAGATCTGTTTCCAGCTTGTACTTCTTGTTCCTGAGACGCGTGATCGGGGCGTGCCTGAACTCGACCTCGTTGCCGTCGATCGCGAACGTGAGTACCTCGCTGTCGGAGGGGATCGTGAACAGCCGGTCCGCGGGGCGCTCGAACGTGAACTTGACGGCGGTTTCTGACTTCAACCAATACCGGATCTTCGACGCAGCGTCTTGCACGACCACCTTGTTGAGATCGGTGTGGCGCTCGAGCAGCTGGTGACCGGCAATCGGCCTTCTACGAAGCGCACCGATGACGAACGACCGCGCGTTGGCGTTCAACGCGGACCGTGTGCTCGGTGAGTCGATCGTGACCCGCTGGCGCTCGGCGGTGTCGTCGGCAAACGCCAGAGCCTGGCCGAGGTGAGCGGCAAGGCCGGCAAGGAGATCGGGGTGAGGAGCCACGACCGCGACTCTAACAGACAACGGTGATTATCACCGTCAATTGTTAGATTGCCGGCCTCCATTCCTTGGGTCCGGCCCGCACGGTAGCGCCGGGGCCAGTTGCGGGCCTTCGCTGTTCCGGCGAACGTGGTCGTCCCGCACCGACCGCCTCGCCGGAGTGGGTGAACCCGACCGCCACGATGTGCGGCGACCGGTCGACCCTCGACGTCAGCGTGGCCAGATGATGGTTCTGGGTCAAGAAGCACTCCGTCTCCGAGCGCACCAGGATCGCGAGCGCGCAGCCGACTGTGCTCGCTACCGCCAAGGGGACTCAGGTGGACGGCATCAGTGAGTCGACCAGCGCGCAGACCTCGTCAAGCGCCGCGTGGTAGCTGGCAGGTAGAGCGGAACCGAGCTCGGCGCGGCGCAGGAATGCCTCCCACGAATCCTGCCGGAGCGTGCCGAGCCCGCCGATCGACCGGCGTACGCCACGCACCGTAACGCCTCGATGGGCTGCTGTGGCGGTGATCGCCGCGACCAACTCGTCGGGGTCGAGGTGGTGGCGGCGGGTGAGCAGGACGATGTCGGCGACGTCGCGCTCGCGGGTGGTCGTCTCTCCGCGCTGCATCAGCGTGACGATCTTCTCGGCCAGCACGGTGGCGAGCGGGTAGCCGCGCAACGGGAACGGCGCCCCGAACAGGCTCGGGTACTCCACGTCGAGAGGCGCCGGGGTCACTGGGTCGCCCACGTTGACGTCGAGCCGGAACACAACGTTGGCTCGGTCGACGCGGGCGGGCATGGTCACCCGCACGCCTTCGTAGACAGCGTCTTCGCGGATCGCCGTTGTCGTCAGCTGTTCGGTGTCGTAGCGCACGCCGTCGCCGGCGTCGGTCCCGCTGATCTCGCGCACGAGCGCGGCAATGGTCGCGTGGTCGTTGTCGATCCCGCGGGCGAGCACGTCGACGTCCTGGGTCGCGCGGCGCGTGCCGAGCGCGGCGAGCAGCATCCCGCCTTTGAGGATCAACCGTTCGCGGTACAGCGAGGTGGACACTCGGTACAGGAATCGTTCGTGGACGTACCACACGAGCAGTTCCTGGGTGGTGCGCCGCTCGGCGCGGGCGAGCTGTTGGATCTCGAGGTAGGCGTGCCCGCCCGGCGTGCGATGGGTTGGGCGGGTCATGACAGCAACACCTGCACGTCGGCGCGCAGCGACCGTTCGGTCCGCAGCGCGGCGGCGGTGTTCATCAGCGCGACGAGTTCGCGGTCGGGCCGGGCGAGGTAGCGGCGTAGCGCGTGGGCGGCGACGTCGTGGCCGATCCGGTGGCGCATCCGGTGGGCGTCCACGACGGTTCGTTCGCGGTCAGTGATCCAGAACGCTCCGTCGTCGACGTTGACGCTGAGGCGGCCGAGTCCGAACGTGGTCGCTTCGT
>CAZMHG010000310.1:0-4254 GCA_964565975.1 uncultured Ilumatobacteraceae bacterium
CCACGCCACGGTCGCGCTCTTGCCCGAACCGGTGATGCCGAGCAGGGTCTGGAACCGATCGCCGCGCTCGATGCCGGCCGCGAGCTGCTCGATCGCCCGCGGCTGATCGCCTGCCGGCTGGAACGGGGAGACGACCTGGAAATCGGGCACCGGATCAGTCTACCGAGTCACCCAACACGGACGAACAACTGTTCGTGACACCTCGGCGACCGGCGGGTGTGGGCAATTTGCGCGTATCACGACATGAGCCGCGGACTCTTCCTCGACAACACAGCCGGGCAGGGGTACGTTGACCCCAACTGCTGGGTCGTCTCGAAGGGGGGATCCGCGATGGCAATGCCGAGAGTCCTCGTTGCGGTGCCGTTCCTGCTGGCGGGAGCTCTCGCCCCTGCGTTCGCCGACGACGACCCGACCCCGGCGGGCACCGTGGGCATGGCGCAGTCCCAGTTCGACCGAACCTCCGTGACCATCAAGGCCGGCGACGTGCTGCGCCTGATGAACAACTCCAACTTCCTGCACGTCGTCGGGCCCGGCACCAAGGCCCGCATCAGCGAGGCTGCCGGCGTCCCCTCGTTCGGCACCGACGACGTACGCACCATGCCCCGCGGCAAGCCGTACGTCACCGGGCCGTGGCAGCGCCCCGGCACCTACCACCTCACCTGCACCCTGCACCCGGAGATGAACCTCCAGGTGGTCGTGACGTAGCTCGAGATCGCACGAGGAACCGAAAGGAGGTACGCAATCATGACTGCTCTCAAGTGCAGTGCCAAGCACGTTCGCTACGCGCTCGGCTCGCTCACCGCTGTGCTGTTCGCCGCTTGCGCGGGCGGCTCCTGAGCCACGACACCGAGCCTGAACGCTCGGCCAGTCCACGGGGTCCGGGCCGCATCGTCCGTCGGCCCGGACCCCCAACCCATGTCGACCCAACACGTGTCGAACGGAGGACGCAATGTTCGAAACCGGCATCCGCCAGGTGCGCATGGCGATGGCGATGGTCAACGGTCGGCGGATCAACCCGCAGGTCGTCCAGCGCCTGGTCGCCGACGCCGACGCAACGCTGCGCGAGTTCGGCGCACCCGGCGACGACGTCGACCAGCTGCTCGATGGGCCCTTCGCCGACCCGTCGATCCGCGAGCACCTCCAAACCCAGGGCATCCGTCGGACGGCCCGACGGCTGGCCAAGGTCTCGCCCTTCTACCGGGCCAGGTTCGGCGCCGTCGGCGTCGACCCACGCAAGCTGACCCTTGCCGCGCTGCCCTTGATCCCGGCGACCACCAAGGCCGACCTCGTCGCCAATGGCGCCCAGTTCGTCTGCGAGGACTCGGCGGCGTACCTCAGCACGCGCACGACCGGGACGACCGGACGGCCCGTCGAAGTCTGGCTGTCGCGCTACGAGTGCGAGCTGTGGCCCGCCGTCGCCGCGCTCGCCGGCCTGCTGCGCAACGAGATCAACCACGACGACTGCCTGCAGATCAACCTCAGCTCGCGGGCGACGGCCGCGGTGCAGCACGACATCGAGGTGTGCCGGCTGGTCGGGGCACGCAGCCGAGCACTCGGCCTGATCCCGGTCGAGCACAGCCTGGACATGCTCGTCGACGGCGACGGCGAGCCAGCCACTCTCCTCGGCACCTACCCCAGCTACCTCGCCCGGCTCGTCACCGAGGCACGCCGCCGCGGGCTGCGGCCGAACGATTTCCGGCTCCGGCGCGTCGACGTCGCCGGCGAACTGCTGACCAGCGCGCTGATCCGCGGCACATCCGAGACGTTCGGTGCCCGCCCGAGCGACACGTTCGCGATGACCGAGGTCCTGCCGGTGTCCGGCAGGACCTGCGCCGACGGCCACCTGCACATCGACCTGAACATGGGGCTGGTCGAGGTGATCACCCTCGACGGCACACGGGCGGCGACAGCCGGCGAGCTGGGCACACTCGTCGTGACCCCGTTCTACCCGTACCGCGAGTGCATGCCGGTGTTCCGCTACGACACCCGCGACGTGGTGCGCGTCCTCCCCGACGAGCGCCTGCAGTGCAACCTGGCCGGCGTCCCGGCGACGTCGGCGATCCTGGGCAAGGCCGACCAGCTCGTCGACCTGGGCGCCACGACGGCGACGCCTCGCGACATCGCCGACATCGTCGAGTCGCTGCCGGCGCACGCCTGGCCGGCCCAGTACCGCGCCACGGCCGACGGCGAGACGCTGCGCCTCACCGTGCCGGCCGACGCGCTGGAGCACAGCTCCACCGCCGACGTGGAACGGGCCTTCCGGCGCATCGGCATCCGGGCCGACGTCGCCGTCGTGCCGGCCGGCACCGGCCTGCGCGCGGTTCGGGCCGACCTCGCCGAGACCACGTTCACCCTGAACCACGTCCTGCAAGGAGTGTGAGATGTCCCTGCTCACCCGCCAGAGCCTGCTCCAACTGGTCGTCGCCAGCGTGGCGACGATCGGCGTCTCGACCGGCGCCGTCGCCTACCTTCGCCGGGTCCGTGCCGAACGGCCGGCGATCGGCACGTTCAACGCCCGCGACGTGGTCATCCTGATGGGCTTCATCGTCACCCTGCCGGTGCTGTACCTGTCGCTCCCGCAGTTCTGGCTGACGTTCTTCCTCACCATCACGTTCATGTCCGCGCTGGCGATCGGGCTTCGACCCCTGCTCAAGCCGGCGACGATGTGGACGGTGATCGGCGTGCTGCTCGGTGCCAACCTGTGGGTCGCGCGCACCATGCTCGGCACGCAGACCGGCTGGCAGGTGTACTGGATCCTGGTCGGCATCGTCGTGCTGGCCTCGGCGGTCTCGGTGGCCAACCTGTACGTGCAGGGTGGGATGCGCCTGCAGCACGCCGCGTGGTTCACGCTCGCGCTGGCGGTGTACGACTACGTGTTCAGCCAGGTCGTGCCGCTGACGCCACGACTGGCCGACCGATTCCAGGGCCACCCGCTGAACGCGGCGATCGGCATGCGGTTCGACGTGTTCAACGCGGCCATCGGCATCGGCGATCTGCTCGCCTTCGGCATCTTCACCGCCGCGGCGTACAAGGCCTACGGGCCGCGGGCGATGCGGCTGACCATGCCCACCGTGCTCGTGTTCGGCGCCGCCGCACCGAGCCTGACGCCGCTCGTGCTCGGTGCGTTCACCAGGGGCTCGCTCAACGTCGTGGTCCCGGTGCAGACCTGGTTCGGCCCGCCGGCGTTCCTGCTGTACCGCTGGATGCGCTCGCACTGGGGCCCCGAGCGCACGATGGGCGAGTTCATGCGCAGCGGTGACGTCGTACGCGCCCGCCCCCGCGCTGCTGTGGTCGCCCCGGCGTCCGCCCCGGCACACGGATGACACGATGCGCGAAGCGCGGCGCAACGACGTGCGGCACCACGGCCGGCATCAGCCGGGCGGTGCAGCGTCGGGGCGGTACCGGAAGTCCGGCGGCAGCTGGGGCAGCGAGGTGAGATACGCCCAGCACGCGTCGATCTGGGGTGCCAGATCGTCGGGGGTGCCGCTGTTGTCGACGACGAAGGTGGCCGTGGCCAGGCGCTCGTCGCGCGTCGCCTGACGGGAGATGCGCGCCCGGGCATCGGCTTCGCCCATGTGCCGGAAGCGGATCAGACGCTCCACTTGGACCTCGACCGGCACGTCGACCACGACGATGCCCTGCAGCCCGGCGCGCGGTCGCTCGGTCAGCAGCGGGATGTCGAGGACGACGACATGATCGGTGCCGGCCTGGGCGTTGACCCTGCGGACCATCTCGACCCCGACGGCCGGGTGGACGATGGCGTTCAGGTCGGCCAGTGCCGCGGGATCGGCGAAGACGATGTCGGCCACCGCCTGGCGCACCAGCGACCCGTCGGCAGCGAGCACCTGCGGCCCGAAGCGTTCGGCGATTGCCGTCACAGCCGGCGAGCCCGGACGATCTGGTCGGCGTCGAGAACGACAGCGCCCCGCTCGGCGAGCAGGGCGCTGACGGTTGACTTGCCAGATCCGATGCCGCCGGTGAGGCCGACGAGGATCACGTGTGCGGCTGACGGGCGATCAGGCCTCGGCGGGCGGCTGCTCGCCGTTGGCGTCGTAGTACTCGGCCCAGGCGGCCTCGCGCTCGGCGTCGTCGCCGCCCGCAGTCCAGTTGCCGTGCTCGTCGATCTCGAAGTGCTGGCGGTACTCCTCGGCCAGCTCGCCACCCTCGGCGGCCTGCTTGATCGACAGGCTGATCCGGCGGCGGGCCAGGTCGAGATCGATGATCTTGACCCACAGCTCTTCGCCGGGGGTGACG
>CAZMHG010000311.1:0-4237 GCA_964565975.1 uncultured Ilumatobacteraceae bacterium
GTCAGTGCGGCGACCGAGTCGATGACGACGACGTCCAGCGCACCCGAACGCACGAGCATGTCGGTGATCTCCAACGCCTGCTCGCCGGTGTCCGGCTGGCTGATCAGCAACTGGTCGATGTCGACGCCGATGGCCCTGGCATAGACCGGATCCATCGCGTGATCGGCGTCGACGTAGGCGCAGATGCCGCCGTTGCGCTGGTCCTCGGCGACGACGTGCATCGCCAGGGTCGACTTGCCCGACGATTCGGGACCGAAGATCTCGACCACACGACCACGGGGCAAGCCGCCCACGCCGAGGGCCAGGTCGAGTGCCAGCGCCCCGGTCGGGACGGCCTCGATCGCCATCGATCCCTTCTCACCCATGCGCATGATCGAGCCCTTGCCGAACTGCTTGTCGATCTGCGCCAGCGCCATGTCCAGCGCCTTGTCGCGGTCGGTGCCCATTTCGATGTCTCCGTTCTGTGTGCCACCGGCCCGTGACCGGCGGCGTGTCCTGCTGTGCGGAGGCTTGCGCCTCGAGATGACCGGCACCGTACGAAAGAGGTGTGACAGGGTTTCGCCTGGGCGACCGTGCCCGCCGGCGGCCCGGCGAACGACAGCAGTGTAACTACGAACAGTCGTTCGATCAAGTCTTCGCGGACGAGTCCGCGTCGGCAACGGCCTGGCGGTTCTCGGCCAGCTCGCGGTCGTCCGGCGGATGCACCGCCAGGTCGCCCGCCAACCAGACCGTGTAGCTGAACGGGTACAACAGCAGCGGCACCACCACGCCAATCGCCACCAGGGACACCACCAGCCGGGCGACCGGGATGTCCGGCAGCGTCAGCCCGATCGACACGCTCATGCCGACGATCAGCACGATGAAGGTGACGATGATGTTCAGCGTCATCGGGCCGAGCTCGAACCCGTGCTCTCGGCGCCACTGCAGCCCGCAGGTACGGCACCGCTCGTACCGCGAGAACCAGCCACGCAGGAACGTGCGCCGCGCGCCGCACCATGGGCACCGCAGCCGCAGCGCACGCCACAGCATCACGGTGGTCCGGGGCCGTGTGCTCATCAAGGTCACGCTAACGGCTTGTCGCTGCGCCTGCGCCGGACCTCCCCGAGCGGGCACAAGGCCGGACCGAGCGGTCACCGCGTTCCCGCACCGCTCGAGTCTCCGCCACAATGGGCAGGTGCGCCGTAGCTTTGCCGGAGTCCTCCTCGCGCTCGGCGTCCTCGCCCTTGGCGTCGCGATCAGCGGCTGGTTCCTGCAACGCTCCACGCTGGACCCGCCGCGGGCCGGCGAGAACGCATCGGCGATCGTCGCCGACCCGCAGATCCGTCACGAGATCTCTTCCCGCGTCGCCACGGTCACGGCGAAGGTGATGAAGGTCGACACGATGACCGTCGAGGCGATCGTCAGCTCCGTCGCCGACCATCCCCGCAGTGGCCCACTGTTCGCCAAGCTGGTCACCGACGCACAGGCCCACCTGATCGGCGTGCGCGAACGGCCCGTCGTGCTGACCAACGACCAACTCGCCGGCATCGTTCGCACGCAGGTCGTCGGCACGCTGCCCCAGACCATCGTCCCAGTGCCCTACAGCAGCACGCTCGACCTCGCCCGCCAGATCGTCCGCTGGGCGGTGCCCGGTGCGGCGCTGGTCGGCCTGATCCTGGTGCTGCTGGCGCTGTCCACCCGCCCCGACCGCTCCACCGTGGCCCGCGGGCTCGGCGTCGGTCTGGTTGGCGTCGGCGCGTTGACCGGCATCTTCGGCTATCTGGTGCCCAGGTTCCTGGTCGCCTTCGTATCCGATTCGGTGTGGGCGCGCATCCCGGCACGCCTGGCCGACGCGGACCGCGCCAAGGTGATCGCCATCGTCGGCGTGTCGTTCGCCGTCAGCGTGGCGTTGCTCGCCTCCGCCGGGATGTTGCGCCGCGAGCGACGCTGGAGCGCACCCGTCAACATGGGCCGCTACTCCGAGCAGCGCGGCTGGCGCTGACGGCCGCGGCAGGCGACCGGCCAGACGCCAGCTGGCGTCAGTTGCGGGTCAGCCGGCGTCAGTTGCGGGTCAGCTGCACAGCTCGCCGACGAAATCGGCGAACACGTCGGCGTAGTGCATCGCCTGGGTTTCGGTGTGCATCACCGAGATCAGCCACTGCTCGTCCAGTCCCGGCGGTAGCAGCACGCCGCGATTGATGCCGTGCATCCACTGGGCGAACGCCAGGTCGAAGTCCGTCGCCTTGTAGTCGCGGTAGTTGCGCACCCGGTTCGTGGACCAGGTGACGCAGCCCTTCGCACCGAACTGGACGGTGTGCGCCGGGATCCCGTACTCGCGGATCGTGGCGTCGCACTCGGCGAGGAGGGCGGTGTTGAGCGCCACCGTCTTGGCGGTCGCTTCGGGCGTGCACACCTCGGCGAGCACGGCGCGGCCGGCGGCCATGCACAGCGGGTTCCCGTTGTACGTCCCGAGGTGCAGCACCCGGCCGGTGGTGATCTGGTCCATGCACTCCTGCGTCCCGCCGAAGGCACCGAGCGGCAGCCCGCCACCGATGCTCTTGGCCAGCGCGACCATGTCGGGCTGAACCCCGAGCACACCGGTCGCGCCGCCCCAACCGGCGGTGATGCCGGTCTTGACCTCGTCGAAGATCAGCTTCGTGCCGTAGCGCCGGGTGATCTCGCGCACCTGCTGGAGATAGCCCGGATCCGGCAGGCAGATGCCGATGTTCTCCATCACTGGTTCGACGATGAAGCAGGCGACGTCGCCTGCGGCGAGCACGCGCTCGAGTGCCGCAGGGTCGTTATACGGGATCACGATCGTGTCGCCGAGAACGGCCGCGGTGATGCCCGCCGTCGCCGGGATCGGGTACGGCTGGTCGGCCGGGCCGGCGCGGTCGACCGGCGGCTTCATCGAGATCATCACCTCGTCGTGGTGGCCGTGGTAGCCACCCTCGACCTTGACGATCTTCTCGCGACCGGTCACGCCTCGACAGACGCGGATCGCATCCATCGTCGCCTCGGTGCCCGAGTTGGTGAACCGCCACATCGGCAACCCGTAGCGGTCGCGCAGCAGTTCGGCGACGTCGGCGTTCATCTCGCAGGGGGTGACGAACAACGTCCCGTCGTCCATCTGCCGCTCGATCGCGTCGCGCACGACGGGGTGGGCGTGGCCGCTGAACAGCGCGCCGAAACCCATGTCGAAGTCGATGTACCGATTGCCGTCGACGTCCTCCATCCACGCCTCCTGGGCGCGGCGGACGACGATCGGGTGCGGGTCGTATGCCTGGAAGCTGGACGGCACCCCGAGCGGCATCACCTTGCGAGCCCGATCGGTTGCCAGTTGCGAGCCCTTGGTGCGCTCGACGTACGTCGTCAGTTCGCGCGTCGTGATCTCCCGGGCCCGGGATACGAGCCGGGTGTGCTCGAAGGATTCCTTTGTCCTCATGGCCTCTCCAATGTGGAATTCGTTGCGTTATAGCCTATCAGCTACGAAATCAGTTGTCGAGGGGTGATCGGCGGCGTGGTCCAAACGGGTGTGGAACCGTGGTCGGCGTCTGGCACACTTGGAGGCTCACAACGTGGTGGCCGTAGCTCAGCTGGTAGAGCGTCAGTTTGTGGTACTGAATGTCGCGGGTTCGAGCCCCGTCGGTCACCCCAGTCAGCAGCGTAGGCGGCGGATGCCCGGTGATCGGCTCCGCCCCCTACACTGGCCCGACCAGATTGCGCCTCTAGCTCAACGGCAGAGCAACGGACTCTTAATCCGCAGGTTCAGGGTTCGAAACCCTGGGGGCGCACAGAGCAGGAGCAGGTCAGAGCCACATTCTGACCTGCGCCTTGCTTTTCGGGACTACCGTCGGGCCGCGAATCTGCCGCGAATGATGGTTCCCATGGGCACGATGCGTGAGCGCACTCCGGGTACCTGGGAGCTGGTCGTGTCGGCGGGCCTCGACCCGACGACCGGTCGCTACCGACGCGAGATCCGCCGGATCAAGACCACGTCGAAGCGCGAGGCGAAGGCAGCACTCGCCGAGCTGGAGACCGCCGTGGCGGCCGGCCGGGTGTCGTCGGACGACCCGACGCTGGGCCAGCTGCTGGAGCGATCTGCGGCGATGCTACCCGCTGTGTCGATCGGTGTTGCCCTGTGTTGCCTCTGCCAACGGGATTTCACCGCCATCCATTGGCAGATCCATTGGCAAGGCGGTCCTCCACGCTGGCCGCAACGCCGTCGACCTGGTTCACCATCCGGGTGATCATCTGT
>CAZMHG010000312.1:0-4209 GCA_964565975.1 uncultured Ilumatobacteraceae bacterium
ATTCTCGACGTTCGCCCCGAGCGTGTGGGTGACGCTGCTCTGGACGTGATCGGTGCCTTCGCTTGCAAGCTCGGTCACGACGTCGCCGGCGCTGTCCACGAGGTAGACGTCGTTCCCCGCCGCGCCCTTCAGGGTGTCGTTGCCTGCCTTGCCGTCGAGGGTGTTGGCCGCGCTGTTGCCGGTGAGCGTATTCGCGAGCTCGTTGCCCGTGGCATTGACGGCCGCGGTCCCGGTGAGCGTGAGGTTCTCCACGTTGGCAAGCAGCACATAGGCGATCGAGCTCTGGACGAGGTCGGTGCCGCCGCCCGCGAGCTCGGTCACGAGATCGCCGGCGTTGTCGACCACGTAGGTGTCGTTGCCCGTGCCCCCCGCCAGCGCATCGGCGCCCGCCGCGCCGTTGAGGATGTTGGCGCCGGTATTGCCGGTAAGCGCGTTGTCCGCCGCGTTCCCGGTGGCGTTGATGGCGGCGGTACCGGTGAGCTGCACTTGCTCGACATTGGCGGCAAGCGTGACGCTCACCGATGAACGGACGATGTCGGTCCCCTCGGAGGCGGCTTCGGTCACGACATCGCCGACCGCGTCCACGACATAGGTATCGTTGCCGAGCCCACCCTTGAGCGTGTCGTTGCCGGCCAGTCCATCGAGTTCGTCGTTGCCGGCGCCGCCCGTCAGCGTATTGGCAGCCGCATTGCCGCGCAGGCGATTGTCGGCCGCATTGCCGGTGCCGCTGATGGCCGACGAACCGGTCAGCGTGAGGTCCTCGAGATGATCGCCCAGCGTGAATGCCACGCTCGACGACACGAGGTCCCTCCCTTCGCCTGCCTTCTCGACGACGACGTCCAGCGCATTGTCGACAACGAACGAGTCGTCACCCGTGCCGCCCTCCATCCGGTCGCGACCGACCTTGCCGTCGAGGACGTTGTTGGCTGCGTTTCCGGTGATCGTGTTGTCGAATGCGTTGCCGGTTCCCGCAAGCGCACCCGCGACGAGCACGAGGTTCTCCACATTCGCGCTCAGGGTGTAGCTGACCGAACTCTCCACGGTATCCGTGCCCAGCACCGCCTGCTCGCTCACGACATCCGTGGTGGCATCGACGATGAAACGATCGTCACCGAAGCCTCCCACCAGCGTGTCCGAGCCGGCGCCGCCATCGAGGAGATCGTTGCCATCGAGCCCCCGCAACTCGTCGTTGCCATCGAGGCCGTACAGGCGGTCGTCGCCGGCCGAACCTTCGAGCAGGTCGACCCCGCTGGTTCCCTCCAGACGGTAGAGCTTGTCCAGCACTTCCGATCGCGACCAGACGGAGCCGTCGGCGAACCTCACTTCGAAGGGCGGCGCGGTGCCGGGGGCGTCGAAGCGAAGCTCGGCCGTGCCGTCGGCCGTGGCGACGGACACGTACCGGCCGTCGTCGCCGGCGACATGGCGCAAGCGCACGTCGCCAGGCATGATCCCCGACGCAACCGAGACCACGCTGAGCTCGTCCTTCCACCAATGCTCGGCGACCGTGTCGATGCCACCGTCCGCGCGCAGCACGTAGGTATCGACGCCGCCCCCACCGCTCAGGGCGTCGTCGCCGGCGCCACCATCGAGGGAATCGCTGCCATCGCCGCTTTGCAAAGTGTCGTTGCCATCGCCGCCTTCCAGGCGGTTGTCACCGGACAAGTCGTGGAGAGTGTCATCGCCACCTCCTCCCTGGGAGAAGTCGTTGCCCTCCTCCCCCATGAGCTGGTCCGCCGCTTCACCGCCATGGAGCAGGTCGTTACCGGTGCCGCCGTAGAGGGCATCGCCAACGAGACCCGAGGTATCGCCAGCAGCGAGCGTGTCGTTGCCCGCGCCTCCCCGCAGTTGATCCGGGCCCTCGCCGCCGACGAGGTGATCGTCGCCAGCATCGCCGTAGAGCATGTCCAGGCCGTCGCCCCCTTCGAGGTTATCGTCACCATCATCGCCGTGGAGCGTGTCGTCCTTCTCTTCGCCCCACAGACGATCATTGCCAATGCCTCCCCAGAGCTGGTCGTGGCCGTCGTCGCCGTGCAGCTGGTCGCCACCCGCATCGCCCCACAGCCGGTCGTCGTCGGCGTCGCCGTGGAGCGTGTCGTCGCCGTCGAGACCGTGGATGAAGTCGTTCCCCGCCTTGCCGTCGATCGTGTCGGAGGCATTCGTGCCATTCAGCGCGTCGGCCTGATCAGTCGGTACGGTCGAGAGGCTCGCCTCGCGGTACGGTTTCCAGTCGGCATAGCGCCAGATCGACCCATCGGCAAAGCGGAGGTCGACGTTGTCGAGCGACAGCGAGTCGTCACCGCCCAGGATACGGAGCCATCCGGCGTCGAAGTAGACGTCGTCCCGCGCGATGGAACTACCCAGGAGAACGATCCCGGGCGTCCCGGGAGAACCGGCGTCCACGATGATGTCGCGGCCATGGCCGCGGTCGAAGACGTAGGTGTCGACGCCGGCTCCGCCGATCAGGCGGTCGTCCCCGCGACCGCCATCGATCACATTCGCTTCGCCATTGCCCGTCAGGACTTCGTCGTACCAGTCCCCGGTGAGCGCGGATGCGCCGAGGTCCTCGCCCAGCGTCATGTTCTCGACGTTGGCGGGACGATCCGCCGCTGTATAGGTGCGCGTGCCGGTTCCGGTGAAGAGCGCCGTGTCGGAACCCTCGCCGGCGAGTTCCACCGCCACGTCGCGGCCGTCCATGGCGTAGGTGTCGTTTCCCTTACCTCCGTGGAGCTGGCTGGTAACGGCATCGCCCGAACCGTCCAGGCGATTGTCGAGCTCGTTGCCCCAGCCATCGATCGCGGTCGCGCCCGCGAGGAACAGGTCTTCCACGCTCGTTGGCAGGCGGAACGAAACGCTGGAGTAGACCGCGTCGCGGTCGTAGTTCATCCAGGGAACGGGCTCGACGACACGATCGCCTGCGTTGTCGACGATGTAGGTGTCGGCTTGCTTGGACCCTTGCATCACGTCGGCACCGGGCCCTCCGTCGATGCGGTAGGCAAGCGACGTGTTGCCATCCACCGATCCCAGGAAATTGTCCAGCGCGTTGCCCACGAGAGTCTCGGGAACCTCCGCCATGCGGCCCTGGCCGGACGAGAGCGCCTTGTAGTCCTCGACGTGGTCGGGAAGCGTGTAGTCGCCGCCCAAGGTCCCGTACACGGTGTCGTGGCCCTCTCCCGCACTTTCCACGACAGTGCCGCCCTTGACCAGATCGAGGTAGTACTCGTCGTCGCCCTTGCCGCCCGCCATCACGGCGTAGGCGCCCGTGCCACCCCGGCCCACGACGTAGCTCTGGCCATCTGCCCCGTAAACGACACCATCGCCGTTGAACACGTTGTTGCCGTCGTTGCCGGTAAGATAGCTCGTGGCATTCGACGGGCTCGCCCAGGCGTTCAGGTTGGCCACGCCGGTCAGGACGAGCTTCTCGACGTGCGCACGCAAGGCATAGGACACCGAGGATCGGATGGTGTCGGTGCCCCCATTGGCAAGCTCAACGACAGTGTCTCCGCCGTGATCGACCACGAACGTGTCGTCCCCGGCGCTGCCGGTCATCGCGTTCGGCGTTCCGCTCTCGACCCGCGCGGCGATCGCGGACGCGTCCCAGGCCGTGCCATCGTGGAAGGCGATCTTCTCGATCGCCGTGTCGGCTGCGAGCATTTCGTACCGACCCGAGCCGGCGTTGAATCCGAACATCGCGCCGGTGAAGTGATCATTGACCCGGGCTTGCATGGCGCCGGTGCCCACGATCACGACGAGGTCGTCGTTGTCGCGCGCCAGGCGGAGATCCGCGGGAAGAATGCCAGGCCCCAGCTCGAGCACGTCGATCTCGGTACCGGGGAGCAGGTGCTGGTCGGTGATCGTGAGGCTCGTCTGGCCGGCGGCGAGGACGTAGGTATCGGCCCCCAACCCGCCATCGGCGATATCGACGCCTCCACCGCCTTCGATTCGATCGTTGCCGGTGCCGCCATAAAGCGTGTTCGCGCCCGGTCCGCCCACCAGCGTGTCGTCGCCTTCGCCGCCGCGGAACTCCATGCCGGCAAGCGGAAGGCTCAGCATGTCGTTGCCGCTCGAGCCCGAAACCAGTTTCGGCGCCGACGAGAGGTCGATGGACTTGGGAGGCTCCTCGAAGGCGGCCAGCTTGTCGTCGACCTGCGCGGCGGTGAGCACCGAGCCGTCGTCGAAGCGATACTCCTTCACTCCGCCCGCGGCGGCCAT
>CAZMHG010000313.1:0-890 GCA_964565975.1 uncultured Ilumatobacteraceae bacterium
GTGCTCGTGGGCAACTTCGTCCTCGTCAGTCGGCAGCGCACCGGGATGCAGGGCGAGATGGCCTGGGCGCGCGCCGACGTCACCCAGCTGCCGCGGCTCTCCGGGCTCGACTCGCTCGACTCGGCGACACCGGTCGACCCAACGCGCACGTCCGGGCTGACGCTCGCCCAGCTCGCCACGGTCGTGCACCGCTTCCACCTCGCGGGTCACGGCACGGTCCCGCTGGCGACGCGGCTCGAGTTCCAGAATCGTCTGTACGTCACCGTCGAGCAGCCCGGCATCCTCGACCAACCGCTGCGCTTCGACCAGTACCTGTTCGGGCAGACCGAGGCCACGCGCGACGGTTGCTTCGCCGCGCAGGTCGACGCCAAGCGGTCCTCGTACCTGTGGCTGGCCTTCAAGCCGACCGCGGCGACCTACGAGTGGGTCACGATCACGTCCCCCACCGGACGATTCGTGGTCACCACCACGAGCGGCAGGCTGATCTCGACCGAGCGGGTCGTCACCGTACAGCCGGGGGTGCCGACGCCGCTGCGTGTCCACAGCGGCGGCGTCCGGGTCGTGCTCCACCTGTCGGCCGGGTCGGTGGTCTGCGGGATGGAGCGTTGACATGGGCCTGATCCGCAAGGCGGCGGCGCACTTCGGCTGGTTCCTCGCCGGCCTGGCGGTGTGCTGCGTGCTGATCCGCATCGCCTTCGGTCTGTGGCTGGCTCATCCGACCGTCGGCGGCGACGCGGCCGCGTTCCGCGAGATGGCGGCCAACCTCACCCACGGCAAGGGCCTGACGGCGAACTACCTCGGGCTGGGTGATCGGCCGACCGCCGAGCATCCGCCGCTGCTCCCGTTCGTCCTTGCCGGCGGAGACCTGATCGGGTTGAGCTCGCTGACGG
>CAZMHG010000313.1:900-4208 GCA_964565975.1 uncultured Ilumatobacteraceae bacterium
CGGATCCTGCTGTCGGTCGTCTCGGCGGCAGGCGGCGTGTTCGTCGGGCTGCTCGGCCGGCGGCTGTGCGGTCCGGCCGTCGGGCTGCTCGCCGCGTCGATCGCCACGTTCCACCCGCTCTGGATCCAGCCCTCGGGCGTGGTGATGAGCGAGAGCATCGTGCTGGTGGTCATCCCGATCATGCTGTACGTCGCCGTGCGGGCTTACGACGACGGGGCGCTGTGGTGGTCGGTCCTCCTCGGGGTGCTGATCGGGCTGGCGGTCCTGGCGCGCAGCGAGGCGATCCTGCTCGTCGTCCTGCTCGGTCTGCCACTGGCGTGGATCGCCCAGCCGGGTTGGCGGCGGTGGGGCGCGGCGGGCGCGCTCACCATGGTCGGCCTGGCCGTCGTGCTCGGCCCGTGGCTGGTGCGCAACGCGACCACGATGGACGCGCTGAAGCTGTCGACCAACACCGGCAACACGTTTGCCGGCTCGTACTGCGACGAGGCACTCGCGCCGGGGCCGCGCTACGGCGGGTATGTCGTCACCTGCGCCTACCAGGCGACGGCCAGCGCGCTGAAGACGGCCCCGCCGGACGGGCTCGCCGAGTGGACACCGCCGAAGATGGACGATCGCCTGACCAGCCTGGCGCTCTCCAACGCGCGCCGCCACCCGAGCCGGGTGGTTGCGGTGATCCCGGTGCGTGTCCTGCGCCTGTGGGGGTTCTGGGATCCGCCGAACGCGACGCGGGCCGACATCAACGAAGGGCGCCATCCGGTGCTCGAACGGGTCGGGCTCGGCGTGCACTACGTGCTCGTCGCCCTCGCCGTGCTGTGGCTGGTGGAGATGCCGCGGCGGGCACGGCGCCGATGGTTGGCGCTGCTCGCGCCCGTGGTGATGGTCTCGGTGGTCGCCGCCGTGCTGTACGGCTCGACGCGCATGCGTGTGGCCGCGGAACCGTCGCTGGCCGTCGCCGCGGCCGCCGGCGTGGCGGTCGCCCACCGCCTGGTCGTCACCCGCCGGTCACGGGCCGCCTGACCGCCGGCCGCGCCGCCCCAACGGGGGCCAGGGCGGTGTCAGTCGCCGGCCGCTGCGCCGGCCAGTTGGCGGGCGCGTTCGTCGGCCGCGAGCGCGTCGACGACGTCGTCCAGGTCGCCGGCGAGCACGTCGGCGAGGCGGTAGATGGTGAAGCCGATCCGGTGATCGGTGACCCGGTTCTCCTTGAAGTTGTAGGTCCGGATCTTTTCTCCCCGGCCTCCGCCGCCCACCTGGGCACGACGCTCGACGGCTGCGGCGGCGTCCTGCTGGTCCTGGGCCAGCTTCAGCAGGCGGGCGCGCAGCACCTGCATCGCTCTGGCCCGGTTCTGGATCTGACTGCGTTCGTCCTGCATCGTGACCATCACGCCGGTCGGCTTGTGGGTGATGCGCACCGCCGAGTCGGTGGTGTTGACGCTCTGCCCGCCGGCGCCGCTGCTGCGATACACGTCGACCTGGAGGTCTTTGTCGTCGATGTCGACGTCGACCTCCTCGGCCTCGGCGAGGACCAGCACGGTGGCCGACGAGGTATGGATCCGACCCTGACTCTCGGTCACCGGCACACGCTGCACACGGTGCGGCCCACCCTCGAACTTCATCCGGTTCCACGCCGTGTCGCCGGTGATCATCACGGTCACCTGGTTGACGCCACCGAGATCGCTGGCGTCGTGGGAGAGGATCTCGAACTTCCAGCCGTGGCGTGCCGCGTACGCCTTGTACATGTCGAGCAGGTCGCGGGCAAACAGGTTGGCCTCCTCGCCGCCCTCGGCGCCACGGATCTCGACGATCACCGCCTTCCCGTCGTTGGCATCCTTGGGCAGCATCAGCACGTGGAGCTCGTCCTCGATCGCCTCGACCTGGTGCTCGGTGGCGAACAGCTCCTCGCGCCACACGCCGCGCTCCTCGTCGGTCGACGCCTCCATCAGCTCGCGAGCGGCGGCGGCGTCGGCCTGCCGGGCGCGCAACCGGCGAATGCACTCGACCACGGGGGTCAGGTCCTTGTAGCGCCGCGAGACGTCGCGCAGCGCGCGCTGGTCGCTGACGATGTCCGGGTCGGCGAGGCTGGACTCCAGCGAGACGAACTCGTCCTCCAGGGCGCGCAGGCGCTCGGGGGGCAGCGGGTCGGCCATCAGGTCGAGGCTACGGCCGGCGGCTGGAGTCCGATGACCTCGATCGGGCGCTGCAGCGCTGCGGCGATCCGCCGCTGGAGCTGGATCGCATCACGCTCGGGCACCACGGCGATCGCGTCCCGCGTGCCGTGGAACTGGCGGGCGTCGGCGGCGAACGGGATCAGGTCGAGGTCGATCCCGACGCTGCACACCACCGTCGTCAGCGCGCCGTCGCGCCTGGCCAGGGCGACGCACGGGACGGGATCCTTGAGGTTCGTCCTGGCGACCGGTGGCGCCGCGCCGGCGACCGACGTCGCACCGATCAGCGGCGGGTCGTCGATCAGCCGCTGGCGCAGGGCACGCTCGCCGGCCAGCCCGTTGAGCGGATGCGGTGCGGCGCCGGGTGCACGGTGCTGGGCGACGACACGCACGACGTCGGCCAACGCCTGGACGGCAGGACGATCGCCGTGCAGCATCTGGAACGTCTCACGGTCGTGCGCGCCGACACCGACCTCCAGGCGGACGGCGCCGGTGACGGGATCGTCGACGACCCGGCAGACCTCGAGCCCACCCACCTCGCCGGCGATCACGCCATGCTCGACCACCGGGGTCGCGCCGCCGGCGCGGATGTCCTCGATCAGGGCGAGGTGCTCCGGCCGGGCCGGCTGATCGGCCGGCAACGGTGCCGGATCGGCGGCGTGCAACACGGTCCCCTCGAGCGACCAGACCCGCACGGCAAGCCTGAAGTCGGCCGCCCGGCGGGCCACCGTGCCGACGGCACTCGTGTCTGCGGCATCGATGACCACGTCCACCGCAGCGCAGCCCTTCGACAGGGCGAAGGCGACCGCCGGGCCGAGCACCTTGCCGGGATGCTGGTCGGCGACGACCCATGCGTCGGTCCCGACCGTGGCTGCGCACAATCCCGACGCGGTGACCGAGTCGGCGGTCAGCCCGCGAGCCGCGAGCACCGCGGCGAGCTTGGCGCGCAACAGGCTCGCCCGCCGATCGTCACTCACGACGGCACCTTCGGCGAACGCGCGCCACCCGGCGCGCCGGGCCGTGAACGACGAATGCCCGGTCCGTGTGGACCGGGCATTGCGCTGGCGCTGGTGAGCGCAGGTTCACTTCTGCTTGCGCTGGCCGTACCGCTTGTTGAAGCGCTCGACGCGGCCACCGGTGTCGACC
>CAZMHG010000314.1:0-3316 GCA_964565975.1 uncultured Ilumatobacteraceae bacterium
CATGAAGGGCTCGAAAAACATCATCGCGGTCAACAAGGACAAGGAAGCGCCGATCTTCGGGATCGCCGACCTGGGCATCGTCGGCGACGTCCACAAGGTGCTGCCCAAGCTGATCGAAGCGTTGCAGTCCCGCTGACACGCCGCGGTCTGCGGACCGCGGCGCACGCGCCGCACGGCGTCGGTCGTCAGACTGCGTCGTGGGCCGACAGCGCCCAGCTGCATCCCTGCGCAGGGTCGTGCACGCCCAGTTGCACGTTCCATCCCAGGTGCGGTTCGCCCGCGTCCCACCAGAACCAGCGCAGCCCGGCCAGCCCGGGCGTGCCGGTTCCGACGAGCTCGTCCAGGTCCAGATCGGCGATCGCCGCCACGACCCACCACGCGCCGAAGCGGCCCGTGGCCAGGCCGCGGCGCCGCCCGTGAGCGCCGCCCGACGCACCGGCCCATGCCAGCCAGGCGACGGCCTGGTGGATCGTGACGGGCACCAGCGTGGCCTCGCGAGCACCCAGCGAGTGCACCGCGGCGGCAGCGTCGCCCTCGACACAGGAGACCTCGACGCGGCCCGTCGAATCGGCGGTCCAGCCGTCGAACAGCTGACGGACCGCGAGCGTGACGTCGACGTCGTCGAGCAGCTCGGCACGCGGTGCACGCTCGGCACCCTGGCGTGCGGCGTGGTGCTCGCCGGCATCGGGCCGTGGCGGTAGCGCAGGGGCGGGAGCGTCGACGCCGTCGTCGGTGTACGTGGCGGTCAGGTACTCGGGCTCCCACCACGCCCGGCTGAACGGGATGTCCAGCGGGTTGGGGGTATCCCACGGGATTGCCTCGCCACGCAGGGCGCGCTCGTGGGCGACGAACCCGCGGCGGTGCTCGTCGGCGACGTGCGCGGCGAGCTCGGCGAAGCTGTGCGTCTGGGCGACCACCTCGGTCAGCGGGCCGATGGTGAACCGTCCACTGGCGTCGTCGAGAACCTGTGCCGCCCAGGCGCTGGGTCCTCGAAGGGCCAGCCGGTACTCGGCCAACGTCGCTGCAGGCCACAGCTGGCGACCGGTCGCCACGGCGGCCCGGCATGCGTCGCGCAACGCCAGCAGGGTCGGCCAGTCGCGGGCTGCAGTCAGCCCGTCGACGGCGCGGACCAGTGCGTCGAGGTCGGCCCGATGGACGAGTGCGGCCAACTCGCCGGGCAGGTCGGCGGCGTGAGTCATCGCCGCGTCACACCAGCGGCCACGGGTAGCGCCGGCCGGTCGGGTCGTGCGGGAACTCGGCGTGCGCGGCGACCCAGGCGGCCCGCTCCTGCACCGCGGCGACCTCGTCGTCGTCGAGCAGCGTGGCGATGTCCAACGGGACGGCGTGGGCGATCCGCCGCGCCGCGTCCACGCACCCTGGCGGGATCGGTTCGCCGGCGAACTCCCAGATCACGGTGCGCAGCTTGAACTCGGCGGCGAAGCACAAGCCGTGGTCGATGCCCCACACCTGGCCGGCCGCAGAGGCGAGCACGTGGCCGCTCTTGCGGTCAGTGTTGTTGGCGATCAGGTCGAACGCAGCGACGGCGCGCAGCGAGTCGTGCAACTCGGGGCGCTCCTCGTACAGCGTGAAGAAGTGCTGGCGATGGTCGGCTTCGACGAACCACTGCACCGAGCCCTCGCCGAACGGCCCGTCGCGGACCACGGTGGGCGGGACGAAGCCCAGCCCCATCGCTTCGCTCAGGCGGTACGCGGCAAGCTCGCGACGGTGCAGCCCCGACGGGAAGTCCCACAAGGGGCGCTCGCCGCTGACGGGCTTGTAGATCGCCGGATGGCGCTCGTCGCCGCGGCTGAGGTGGACCAGGAAGGTGCCGTTGCTGCTCCACGGCATCCGGCCCTCGACCGCCAGCTCGCCCTCGGCCAGGAGCGCCAGCTGCGCGGCGTGGTCCATCAGTTCATGCGCGGGCAGGCGTGGCCGTCGGGATCGAGCGGCCCGTCGCACCATGGACACGGCGGGCGCCCGGCGGCGACCACGGCGTCGGCAGCAGCGCAGAACGCGTGGGCCTGGTCGCGGGTGAGAAAGACGCGCAGGTGGCCGCGATCGAGCGCTTCGGACTCGGCCTCCTCGTCGTCGTCGGACAGCACGATCTCTTCCAGCTGGACCAGAACGCGGTCGTGCTCGCGGTCGTAGCCCAAGCCCACCGGGCCGAGGACGAACGCGGCTTCGGCCGGCGCAGCGAGCGACGGAGCGGGCGAAGTGAGCTGCGGCGCCGGCAGGTCGCTGAGCACCCGCCGCAGGTACTCGGCGATCGCCGCGACCTGCTGCTTCTCGCACTTCACGTCGAGCTGCAGCGACCCGTGCCGGGTCTGCACGTAGAACACGCGCTGGCCGGGCTCGCCGATCGCGCCGACGGCGAAGGCGTCGACCTCGTCGAACTCGTAGAACACACCCATGGCCGTTTCAGGCTACGAGGGGCGCAGCTCGCTCAACCCCTCGCCCGTCGAATTGACGCACAGCACCACGGGTGCCGCGCCGGGCGTGTAGGCGACCGCCGAGACGCTGCACGGGCTGACGACGATGCGTTGGAAGAGGTCGAGGTGGACACCCATCGCCTGGGCGACGATCGCCTTGATCGGATCGGCATGGGACACGGCGACGACCACGCCACCCGGGTGCGCGGCGACCAGCCGGTCGACGGCGGCGCAGGCCCGCGTCTGCATCTCGACGAAGCTCTCGCCGCCGGGAAACCGGAACGTGCTCGGCGTGCGCTGCACGGACCGCCACTCGGGCAGCTTCATCAGGGCCTTCAGTTCCTGGCCGGTCCACTCGCCGAACTCGGCCTCGAGCAACCCGCGCTCGGGCACGACACGCAGCCGGCGCGCCGCGGCGATCGATGCGGCCGTCTCCCGCGTGCGTTCCAACGGCGAGGCGTAGACCGCGTCGACCCGCGACATCTCGGCGATCCGCTCGGCCGCACGCTTGGCCTGGGCGACGCCATGCTCGGCCAGGTGCAGGCCGGGGGCCCGACCCGGCAGGACCTTGCCGGTGGAGGACGTCTGCCCGTGACGGACGAGCAGGACCACCGTGCTGGGGGACGGTTTCGGGGGGCGCGGCATGGCCCTCACGCTACGGGTGACGGTGACCGCGCGTGCCCGGCGTAGCGTTCTGCCGGTGCCCGATCCGAGCTTGATGTCGGTGTGTGCCGGGGTCGTGGAGTGCCGCGCGTGCCCGCGGCTGGTCGCCTGGCGCGAGCAGGCCGCCGCCGACAAGCGTGCTGCGTACCGCGACGAGGACTACTGGGGTCGTGCGGTGCCCGGGTTCGGCGATCCGGGTGCGGCCGTGCTGGTGCTCGGTCTTG
>CAZMHG010000314.1:3326-4205 GCA_964565975.1 uncultured Ilumatobacteraceae bacterium
TGCCAACCGCACCGGGCGGATGTTCACCGGCGACCGCAGCGGCGACTGGCTGTACCGGGCGATGTGGCGTGCCCGCCTGGCATCGCAGCCGACGTCGGCGCATCGTGTTGACGGCCTGACGTTGCGCAACGCATGGGTCACGAGCACGGTCAAGTGCGCGCCACCGGACAACAAGCCCACGCCGGCCGAACGCGATGCGTGCCGGCGGTGGCTGGTCGACGAAGTCGCCGCCCTGGCCAACCTGCGCGTCGTGGTGTGCCTCGGTTCGTTCGCCTACGACGCCGCCTGCTCGCTTGCCGGCGTACGTCCCAAGCCCCGCTTCGGGCACGGGGTGCAGGCCGACGGCACCGGCCCGTCCGGGCGTGTCGCGCTGCTGTGCAGCTACCACCCGAGCCAGCAGAACACGTTCACCCGCCGCCTCACCGAACCGATGCTCGACGCCGTGTTCGCCCGCGCCGTTCAGCTCGCTGCCGTCGCGCCGCGGACCGAACCCCGGCGCCGGCCGCGGTCAGCGGGGTGAGCGCACGGCGGCGATCGTCAGGGCGTCGTCCACGACCGCGTCGAAGTAGGCATCGGGATCGCGAGGGAAGTGCTTGCCGAACTGTTCGAAGCGTTCGGCGCAGACCGCGCCGACGATCAGCGTCCACGCCGTGACGCCGCGCCGCAGCCGGCCGGCGCTCAGCCCAGGTGGGACGCCGATCAGGTCTGCCCAGTCGCCGATCGCCACACGATCCCGTGCTGTCTCGACCGGGCTGGTGATCCCGCCGAGCAGCCCGAGGAGGATGCGCGCCACCCGGGTACCGGCAGGCGTGGTGCGCTCGTCCGGGGCGTCGTAACCGGGCACCGGGGAGCCGTAGATCAGGGCGAACTCGTGCGGGT
>CAZMHG010000315.1:0-4202 GCA_964565975.1 uncultured Ilumatobacteraceae bacterium
CGGCGGCAGGGGAGCGCGCCGCGTCGGTCGCCACCGCGCCGCGCGCCCGCTCGACGCGCAACAGCCAACGTGGCGTCGGCTCGTCGCGTGGCAGCCGCGGTCGCCCGTGACGCGCTGATGCCGGTCGCGTCGTGCACGGGGCACGTGCTCGCCGAGACGCGCCGACGCAGACATCGGTCGCCGGCTAGATGAACCCGGCGAACATCGCTTCGACCGCCTTGTGGTCGGCGGCCAGTCCCGCGGCGACGCCGGTGGCCATGTCGCCGGGGTAGACGTCGTCGTCGGTGCCCTGCAGCGCGGCGACGAGTGCTTCGGCGGCCTCGGCGGTGGACAGCTTGGGCACGTCGAGGTGCGCCGTGAGGCGGGTGTCGACCGCGCCGGGCATGAACGCGACGACTCGCGTGCCGGTCCGGCCGAGCTGGGCGCGCAACGCCTGCGTGGCCGAGTACAGCGCCGCCTTCGACGCGCAGTACGTGCCCATCGCCGGGTGGTTGGTCCGGCTGAGGATCGACAGCACGTTGACGATCGTGCCGCCGCCGTTGGCAGTGAGGACCGGGGCGAAGGCACGGGTCACCGCGAGGGTGCCGAGGTAGTTGACCTCGATCTCGTGCCGTGCCCAGCCGTCGTCGCCGGCACCGATGACCGTGGCGTTGTGGTTCACCCCGGCGTTGTTGATCAGCACCGTGGTGTCGGTGCACTGCGCGGCTGCGGCCTCGATCGACGCGGTGTCGGTGACGTTCAACTGCATCGCCACGACACGCGGGTCGTCGCTGCCGACGTCGCTGCCCGGGTGGTGCGTCGCGGCGTAGATCTTGGCGACACCGGCATCGAGCAGCGCCGCCGTCGATGCCCGACCGATCTCGCCGCTGGCTCCGGTCAGCAGGACGACTGCCCCGTCGAGCGTGCCCATCAGCCGACCGGCTTGCCGTCGCTGGACGGCCACGCGCGCATCAGCGTGTTCGACGGCAGGGTCTCGTCGACCAGCTTCTTGGCCGTCTCGATCCCGGCAACCGGCAGCCCGGCCGGGTCGAGCTTGCCGATCTGGACGAGCACCGACGCCTGATCCCAGTAGATGTGCTCGTGGTACAGCTTGTCGCCGCGGAAGTTGACAATCGCCACCAGCGGGATCTCCACGTACTTGCCGGTTGGCTCGATGCCGGGCAGCATCCAGTCGATCTCGCGGGTGTGCGTGAAGCAGAACAGCAGCTCGTCGACCAGGCAGTTGGAGCCGATCGTCCGCGAGATGGGGATCAGCCGGGTGTCCTCAGGGTTGGCGTTGACGAAGTGGTACGTGTAGAAGCGGGCCAGGTTCGAGTACCCCACGCCGCCGGTCATCACCGGGATGTGGTTGACGTACGGCTCGGCAACCATCGTGGGCATCAGGTCGGTCACGTTGCGCGTCTCGAACTCGTGATAGCAGTGTGCTTCCCAGAGCGCGGAGAGGTCGAAGATCGGGCCGATCGTGTTGTGGAACTGGGCGATCGTCCGGCCGTAGGCCATCGAGGTGGACGGCTTGTCGTAGTGCTCGCCCTCCTCACGGGCGAAGGCGTGGTCCTGGCCGGGGTAGACGAAGAACGTCGCGTTCGGGTTGCCCTCGAACGCAGCCATCAGCGTGGCGCGCGCCTCGGCCGGGGCGTAGGCGTCGTTCTCGGCCATGTGGAACAGCAGCGGCACCTTGACGTTTGATGCCTCTGCGGCGTTGGCGTCCATGCCGACCCCGTAGTACGACACGGCGACGTCGACGTCGGTGCGCGCCGCGGTGAGGAAGGCCAGCTTGCCGCCCAGGCAGAACCCCACCGCGCCGACGCCGCCGACCTGGTCGGGCCGGGCACGCAGTGCGGTGATCGTCGCCTGGATGTCGTCGATGCCCTTGTCGACGTCGAACTGCTGGAACAGCCCGAACGCCTCCTGCCACTCCTCGGGGCTGTAGCCCAGGTCGATGTCCGGGCGGATCCGCCAGAACAGGTCGGGCGCCAGGACGACGTAGCCCTCCTCGGCGTAGCGATCGGCAGTGCGCCGGACGTAGTCGTTGATCCCGAAGATCTCCTGGATCACGACCATGCCCGGACCACTGCCTGTGGACGGCGTGGCCAGATAGGCCTTGAACGTGCCGCCATCTCGCGCCGTGATCTCGACGTACTCACCCATCGCCTACGCAACCCCCTGCTCGGACCGACCTGGCGACTGTAGTACGGCCCTGTGACGACCGTCGATTGCGTGCAACGAGCCGCTGCCGCGGCGGCGCGTTCGTCGGCAGGTCCATCGTCGCCCGGTCCGGCGGCGCACTCGTAGGATCGTCGGATGGCTACCGGTGACCCGTCGCTGCTGCGCACCATCGACGATCGCGTGGTGCCCGTCGCCGGGCGCTGGACGGTCAACCCGCTGCACACCTACGTCGGCTTGACGGTCAGCCACCTGTTGACGCCGGTGCATGCCCGGTTCCGCGCGTTCTCCGGCGAGATCGTGATCGCCGACGACCCGTTGGCATCCACGGTGGCGGTCGACATCGACGCAGGCAGCTTGGACACCGGCGACCCGAAGGTGACCGAGGCGGCCGTCGGCAGCTTCCTGATGGACGCCGCGACGCATCCGAGGATCACGTTTCGCAGCACGTCGGTAGAGCCGGCCGGGGACGCCTGGCTGGTGCGCGGCGAGCTGTCGATGCGCGGCCACGTGGTGCCGGTCGACCTGGCGACCACGTTCAACGGTGCGGCACGCAACCCGTTCGGCGGCGCGGTCAAGATGGGGTTGTCGGCCACCGGCTCGTTGCAGCGCGAGGGTGTCGGCATCGACGCCGCGCTCCCCGTGGCCGACGCGCCCGGGGTGTTCGTCGTCGGCAGCACGATCGGCATCGTGCTGGAGGTCGAAGCCGACCTCCAGTAACACGGTCGAGGCCGACCTCCAGTAACACGGTCGAAGCCGACCTCCCGTAGCACGGTCGAAGCCGACCTCCCGTAGCACGGTCGAAGCCCAGTTGGCGATCCGGGCGGCGGTCTGGTCGTGACACCCCCTGGCTACCGTGTCGAGCGTGACGCCCGGATCCCTCGCCGATGCCCGCTGGCAGGTCGAGCAAGTGGCGGCGGTCGCGCCCAAGCCATCGGCGTTCTCGGCTGCGCAGCCGCTGGCGGTGCCGTCGCGGTGGACGGCGCTCGGGTGTGACGAACGCGGCGTGTGGGGTCGCTGCGCCGGGGGCGGCGCCGAGCCGTACGAGGTTGCCGCCGACCATGTGACCGTCCGCTTCCAGTGCACTTGCCCCAGCCGCCAGGCGCCGTGCAAGCACGCCTTGGCGTTGCTGCTGATGTGGGCACGCGGGGTCGTGCCGGGCGGGCCGGCGCCGCACGGTGTCGGGCAGTGGATCGATCGGGCCAGCCCGTCGATCGCCGGTCAGGGGGGCGCCGCCGACCACGCGGACGATGCGGCCGACGCGGCCGGCGTCGGTGGCGGACCGGCCGGCGCATCGGGTGCCCAGGACGAGCGCACCGCCGTCGCGTCGCCCGTCGCGTCGCCCGCCGACGGCCCGGGCGGCGACCTGCCGGGCCAGGCGCCCCAACCGCCGACACCCCCCGACGGCGGTCGCGACGACCGCGTCGCGCGCATGCGCGCCGGGCTGGTGGAGCTGCGGCGATGGATCGAGGACCGGCTCCGTGCAGGCCTCGCCGACCCCGGCTTGGCACGGTACGAGACGTGGGACCGGCTTGCGGCGCGGCTGGTCGACGCCCAGGTCGGCGGCCTGGCCAACCGCGTCCGCCGCATCGCCGGTCTGGCCGGGGACGGGCCGAACTGGCACGCGGCGCTGCTCGCCGAGCTCGGCACCCTGTCCCTGCTCATCGAGGCGGGGCTACGCCTGCCCACGCTTCCCGGTGACCTGGCCGACAGCGTGGCGGTCGCCCTCGGCTGGCAGGTCCGTCAGGCGTCGGTGCTGGCCGGCGTCCCGGACACGGATCGCTGGCTCGTGGCCGGTCGCAGCGACACGCGTGAGGACCGCATCGAGGTCCGCCGGGTCTGGTTGCGCGGTCAACAGCAGCGCTCGTGGGCGATGATCCTGTCGTTCGCTGCGTACGGCCAGGCGTTGGACACCTCGCTGCCGGTCGGGTCGTCGTTCGTCGCCGACCTGTACCGATATCCGGGCTGCGTGCGGCTGCGCGCACTGATCGGTTCGGCTCCCGCCGAGCTGTCATCGGCCGGGCCGCCCCACGCCGACA
>CAZMHG010000316.1:0-4201 GCA_964565975.1 uncultured Ilumatobacteraceae bacterium
CCCGGCACGTACGTCATCGGGACCTCGACGACGCTGGTGATCCGTACTGTGCGCGGGTCGCACCCGGCGCGCACGGCGGCGTCGACGGCCAGCGACCGGGCGTCGTCGAGCGACGCGTCGCGGCCGGTGGATTCATAGCTGTACACCCGGTCGACGGCGCCGGAGGCCTCGGCGAGGCACGCGCCGTAGGCGTTGGCCACGGCGTGGTTGCTCGGCCGCAGGACCTGCTCGACGCCGGGCACGATGTCGGGGACCAGGTGCGCACCACCGCCGACGACCAGCAGTGGTACTGCGGCGCGGCTCGACTTCATCCGGTCGCAGAGCGTCGAGATCTGCTCGTCGACCCACGCCAGCGCGGCCGTCACGGTGTGCGATTCGAGGTCGCTGACCAGGGAGCGGTCGCCGAATCCCTGCAGCCGGCCGCCGGCCAGCGAGATGTCGGACAGCGTCAGCGTCGGCCCGCCGACGCACAGCGCCTCGGTCGACACGGCGTATCCCACCGAGTCCGGGCCGACCTTGAACGTGCTCGCGTCGTACGGCCGCCCGCCGCGCACGATCGTGCCGCCGCCGAGCCCGATCGAGATCAGGTCGGGCATGCGGAAGTTGGTTCGCACGCCGCCGACCTCGACCGCTGCGCTGGATTCGCGCGGGAAGCCGTCGACCAGGATGCCGACGTCCGCGGACGTGCCGCCGACGTCGATGACCAGCGCGTCGTTGGTGCCGGCCAGCGCGCACGCGCCGCGCATCGAGTTGGTCGGTCCGGAACCCAACGTCAGCACCGGGAACCGGCTGGCCTCGACGGCCGACATCAGCGTCCCGTCGTTCTGGGTGAGGTACGAGTCGACGCTCAGGCCCTCGTCGGCGAGCGCCTGCGCGAAGCCGCTGACGACGCGTTGGGCGACGCTGAGCAGCGCGGCGTTGAGGATGGTCGCGTTCTCCCGTTCGAGCAGGCCGAGCGAGCCGATCTGGTGGCTGAGCGAGATCGCGACGCCTTCGCCGAGCTCGGCGGCGAGGATCTCGCCGGCGCGCAGCTCGTGCTCCGACGTCGCCGGGCTGAACGCACCGGCGACGGCGATGGCGTGGGCACCGTTGGCCATCGCCCGGTGGGCGAAGCGGCGGATCGCGTCCTCGTCGAGCGGGGCGATCTCGGCACCGGTGTACTCGTTGCCGCCGCGCACGATCTCGGCGTCGGCCAGGACCATGCCGCGGATGTCGGCCGGCCATGCCGCGCCCGGGCGCACGGCGAGCGATGACGGTGCGGCGAGTCGCAGCACGCCGACACGGTCCAGGCCGCGTCGCTGGATGATCGCGTTGGCCGGGTGGGTGGTGCCGAGCATCGCCTTGGTCACCGAGGCCCGCGGGATGTCGGCAAGGACCATGCCGATCGCGGTGCGGATCCCGTCGATCGGCTCGACGGTCGTCGCCGTCTTCACCGCGTGCAGCACGCGTCCCGCGGCGTCGATGACGACGGCGTCGGTGTTCGTCCCGCCGACGTCGATGCCGACGCGCAGATCCGACTGGGCCGAAGCGTCAGAAGCGGCAGAGGGGTTGGTGTTCATCAGTGCAGCTCCACGAAGTCGATGTCGTATCCGAAGGCCCGCGGCCCGACCAGCTCGAGCATCCCCGGCCGGTGCCACTCGGGTGCACAGGGCATGCCGATGACGATCGCCCGGTTGCCGTAGGCCAGGTACTCGGTGGTGATCGGGTCGAATGTCTCGCAGTCGAGCAGGCAGATCAGGTTCGGTGTGGTGATCACCGGCTCGCCGTCCAGGAAGGCGACGAGGTTCTCGTTCTGGACCTCGATCCGCATCGTCGCGCCGGAGCCGTCGAGCGATTCCATGATCACCGTGGAGCGGGCGAAGCCGCCCGTGGTCCGGCGGTTCAGGTCGACCACCTTGCCGGTGAAGAACGCCTTGCTCCCGGACTGATCAAGGAACCGGTCCCACGCGCCCTCGACGCCGGCTTTGACCTCGCCCAGCAAGCGCCCGATCTCGGTGCCGTAGCTCAGCGATCCCTGGATGCCGTGGGTGGCGATCTGCCCTGCGGTCAGCGGGTAGCAGCTGATCGCGTTGGCCAGCCCGAGCTGGATGACTGCGGATCGGGCGAGGGTTTCGGCGATGTGGTTGGTGGTCGTCTCGAAGACGCAGTGGTTGCCCTTCTCGTCGGCGATCGACAACGGGGTGGCCGACAATCCGGCGAGGGTGAACACGGTCATCTCGATCTGCGGGAAGGCCCGCCGCATCGAGTCGGCGTTGACGATCGGCAGGCCCATCTCAGCCGCGGTGGCGATCGGCAGGAGCGTGTTCAACCCGCCGACCTCGATCGCCATGATCGCCGCCGGCTGCTTGCCGAGGAACGAGGCCAGCGCCGTGACCGCGCCGGAGAACTCGGTCCCTGCCGGGATCTTCTCGAGGATCACGGTGGGCGCGCCGATGATCGCCGTGGTCAGCACGAGGGCGTCGGGGTCCAAGTCGGCGGCGTCGACCACGGGGACCGGGCCGTAGCGTTCTAGCGCTTCGTGGGCGACGAGCTTGGCGATGTACGGGTCACCGCCTCCGCCCGTGCCGAGCAACGTCGCACCGAGACACAGGTCTTCGATGTCGTCGGCTGTGATCTGGTTCATCAGGTTCTCCTTGGTGGGCGCGTCATGGCCGCGGATCGAACGAGACGTTGGGGACGACCTCGGGGATCCACGACAGTTCGAGGTCGGGGATCGGGTCGTACCCCAGGCCGGGGCTGGTGTGCCAGCCGTGCCGGCGCAGCGAGGCGAGGAACTCGACGTAGCGCATCGGCGCGGTGATCGCGTCGATCACGGGGACGCCGATGGCCTCCTGGGCGATCTTGTAGAAGCCGAACTCGATCGTGCAGCCGAGCACGACGACGTCGGCGCGGTCGTCGGCCACGGCGCGTTGGGCCTCGTCGATGATCCGCTGCTCGGTGCACGCCGGGTCGGCTTGGAACTCGGACACTCCAAGGCGCAGCTCGCGGAACGACGCCAGCCGGTCGGCGAACCCGTACTTGACGACGTTCTCGTGCATCTCGGGGATCCACTTGCGCCGGCCGACCAGGATCGAGATCCGCTCACCGAGCGTCGCGGCGATGTGCAGGCACGCTTCGGCGGGCGCGGTGACGGCCATCGGCCCGGCGATCTCGCGGGCGGCGCGCAGGAACGGGTCGTAGAAGCAGCCGATCACGACGCCGTCGTAGCCCTGCCGGCGGGCCCAGCGGACCACCCCGACGGTCGGCCCGGCGACGACCGCTTCGAGCGCGTTCCACTCCAGGTGCTGGGGCCCGTCGACGCCCGCGATGGGCGGCAACGAGCAGACGTCGACGCGGGTGGCCGGGTCGGCCTCGCGCCGCAGCTCTTCACCGATCGGCTCGTCGTAGGCGGCGAACGGCACCGGGTTGATCCACAGGATCCTGGTCATGAAGCCTCCCCTCGACGACCTGCGAGCGACGATAGGGACGGGCCGTCCGGCCGTCGAGCGGCCGATTGCACAACACTTGCCGACATTCTGTGCAGCACGTCGAACGGCGGTCCCGGCGGGCGCCGGGCCGGAGCGACCGGGTGCCGTGCCAGCCGCATCGAACCGGACGCAGTTGGGGCCCGGTTCGGCCGCCGTAGTAGCGTCGTGGCCGATGTCCGGGTTCCTCCGCGATTACCTCACCGTGTTCTGGTTCGCCGTGCTGGCGTTGCTGCTCGCCGGGCTGTTGCTCGGCATCGCCGCGCTCGTGCGCCCGAACCGGCCGAACCCGCAGAAGGTGCTGGCCTACGAAAGTGGTGTCGACCCGATCGGCGGCGGCTGGTCGCAGAGCCAGATCCGTTACTACTTCTTCGCCCTGCTGTTCGTCGTGTTCGACGTGGAAGCGGTGTTCATCTTCCCGTGGGCGACCCAGCTCGAACGGTACGGCACCTTCGGTCTGGTGGAGATGGGCATCTTCGTGTTCGTCCTGCTCCTTGGTCTCGTCTACGCGTGGCGCAAGGGTGCGCTGCGCTGGGTGTAGGCCATGGGTCTTGTCGACAAGGGGCGGATGCCCAAACCGCTGACGACGCTGTTCAACATGGGTCGCAGCTACAGCATGTGGGTCTACCAGTGGGGCCTCGCCTGCTGCGCCATCGAGATGGGCGCGGCCTTCGGGTCGCCGCGCTACGACGTGATGCGCCTCGGCGTCATCCCGCTGCCGGCCTCGCCGCGCCAGG
>CAZMHG010000317.1:0-4194 GCA_964565975.1 uncultured Ilumatobacteraceae bacterium
CCCCGCCGGCAGGGTGGGCCCGTCCGTGTATACTGCCCCCGCCGGGCCGCCCACCCGCGGGGCGCCGCCGCCCCCGCCGGCGTAGGGCGACCACGCCACGACCGGCGCAGCGCCGGGTTCAGCGGTGGCGGGCGACCTCGTAGGTCGCCAACGCCGCGGCCGCGCTGACGTTCAGCGAGCTGAGCCGGCCGCGCATCGGGATGCTGACGACCAGGTCGCACCGCTCACGCACGAGGCGTGACAGGCCCGGCCCCTCGGCGCCCAGCACCAGGCAGATCCCCTGTGCCGCGAGGTCGCCAAGCTCGAACAGGCTGCGGTCGGCTTCGTCGTCCAGACCGACCACCCAGATGCCGGCGTCCTTGATCCGCCGCAGCGCGGTTGGCAAGCCGCCGACGATCGCCATCGGCACGTACTCCGCGGCGCCGGCGGCCGACTTCGCCGCGGTCGGCGTGACGTGCACCGCCCGATGACGCGGGATGACGACACCGCTGACACCGGCGCCGTCGCAGCACCGCAGCAGCGCGCCGAGGTTGCCCGGGTCGGTCACACCGTCGACCGCGACCAGGAACGGGGGGCGGTTGCCGCGCCGCGCGAGGAGCGAGTCGAGCGGCGCCTCCGGCAGGGCATCGGCGAAGGCGATCACGCCCTGCGGCGCCTCGCTGCGGGCCGTCGCCTCGAGCTTGCGGCGGGCGACCTCGGTGACCAGCACCCGCTGGTGACGGGCGATCTCGAGGATGTCGCCGATCACCTCGCTGTCGTCGAGGTCGGCCGCGATCCACAGCTCGCGCACCCGCCGCGTGCCGGCGATCAACAGCTCGCGCACGGCCTGGCGGCCCTCGACCTGCTCGCCACCGAGGACCTTCTCCGGCGCCGGCCGCGCGCCCGGCGCGGCCACGCCACCGGTTCGCCCGGCACCGCGCGAGCCGAACTGCTTGCCCGCCGGCACCAAGCGGCCGCGACGCGCCGATCCGGCAACACTGCCCTGACGCGATCCCGAGCCCTGCCCGCTGCCACGCGCCGCCGCGCTGGACCGCTGCCCACCGCCGGCGGCGTTGCCGGCCCGCCGGCCGCCTGATTGCTGCTGTCGTGCTGGTTGTCGTGCTGGTTGCCGTGACATCTGCGCTCCTCGACCGTCGCCACAGGGTACCGAGCCACGCCAGGCGAGTCCCGTGCGCCGCTACGGGCGCTGGATCAGTGCCGAGGCGAAGCAGGCGATGCCTTCGCGGCGGCCGATCGCGCCGAGGCCCTCGGCGCGGCGGCCCGTGACCGTGACCTGCCCGCCGACAGCGTGGGAGAGCCTGCGTTGCATCTCGGCCCGGTGCGGGGCGAGCTTGGGCACTTCGCAGATCACGGAGCAGTCGACGTTGGCGACGCGCCAGCCCTCGGCGGCGAGCAGGCCGGCGACGTGGCGCAGCAGGACGAGCGAATCGGCGTCCTTCCAACGCGGGTCGGTGTCGGGGAAGTGCTCGCCGATGTCGCCCAACGCGGCAGCGCCGAGCAGCGCGTCGGCCACGGCGTGGGCGATCACGTCGGCGTCGCTGTGGCCGCGCAGGCCCTGGGTTCCGGCGATGCGCACACCGCCCAGGACCAGGGCGCGCGTGGGGTCGTCGGTGAACGTGTGGATGTCGAACCCCTGCCCGACCCGGATGTCCATCAGCCCGCCACTGGTGACGACGCGGTGGCGAGGTGCTGGCGGACCCGGTCGAGGTCCTCGGCCCGGGTGATCTTGACGTTGGCCGCCTCACCGGGGACGACGACGACGCGACCACCGATGCCCTCGACGAGCGACGCGTCGTCGGTCGCCGCGGCCCCGTGGCCGACGCCCACGCCGGCGTGCGCACGGCGCAACGTGTCGGCGCGGAAGGCTTGCGGTGTCTGCACGGCGACCAGTTCGTCGCGCACGGGGGTGTCGACCACCTCGCGCAGCCCGCCGGCGATGCTGCGGACACGCTTGATCGTGTCGGTCACGGCGACGCCCGGCACCGCGCCGTCGGCGCCGGCCAGCACGGCGTCGATCACCGCGGCGTACAGGCCGGCGCTGGCCAGCGGCCGGGCCGCGTCGTGTACGCAGATCACGTCGGCCGACGCGGGCACCGCGCCGAGACCGTTGGCCACCGAGGCGCTGCGGGTCGGCCCCCCGGCAACCCCGCCCTCGCGCTCGGCGTCGGCCGCCGGGACGACGACGACCACGCCGTCGCACACGGCGCGGGCGACGGCGACCGAGCGGTCGAGCACGCGCTCACCACCGAGATCGGCGTACTGCTTGGGGGTGCCGAAGCGGGCGCCGGAACCGCCGGCGACCACGATCGCCCACACCTCGGCGCGCTCGGCGCGCGCCGGTCGCCTCCCGGAAGATCGCACCACGGCGAGGGTAGTACCGTGCAGCGCAATGGCGTACGACGACCTCCTGGCCCGAACCGAGTTCTTCGCCGAGGTCCCGGCGGCCGCACTGGCCACGATCGCCGCGTCCTGCAGCCAGCGTCACCTGGTTCGCGGCGACGTCCTGTTCCGTGAGGGCGATACCGCCGACTCGATGTACCTCGTGCAGACCGGGCGGTTGGCGATCGTCATCGTCAACGACTTCGACCAGCGCGAGACCGTCGTGTCGCTGATGGAGAGCGACGACCTGTTCGGCGAGCTGCCGCTGCTCGACGGCTCGCCGCGCTCGGCGACGGCCCGATCGCTGGAGCCGTCCACCGTGCTGACCATCCCCTTCGCCCCGGTCGCCGCGGCGTTCGACGCCCACCCGCAGATGCTGCGCGGCGTGGTCCGCCTGCTCGCCGGTCGCCTGCGGGTGATGGACGAGGTCCTTGCCGACAGCGTGTTCCTCGACGTCACCGGCCGCACCGCGAAGCGGCTGCTCGAGCTCAGCGACGGCGCCGAGGAGTTCTCCCTCCCGGTCACCCAGGAGGAACTGGCCGGCATGGTCGGTGCATCCCGGGAGCGGGTCAACAAGGCGATCGCCAGCTTCATCCGCCTGGGGTGGATGGAGCAGCACGACCGCCGCTACACCATCCGCCAGCGGGCCAGCCTGGAGCTGCGCGCCCGCTGACACGCCCGGACCTACCCGTACACTCGTGCGGTGATGTCACGCCTGTCGCTGCCTGCCCGCTTGCCCGTCGTCCGTCTGGCTGCTGCCGTGGTGGCGCCGGCCGTCCTGCTCGTGGCCTGCAGCGGCGACGACACCACCCTGGAGACCCTGCCGCCGCCGCAGAAGGTGACGATGACGTACATCACCGCCGACCCGCAGAGCGAGCTGCTGATGGAGATGTACGCGCAGCAGCTGGAGTCGAAAGACGGCGCCGACCTGCGTGTCGCCCGGCTCAGCTCGGTGGCCGACACCGCCGCACTATTCGACTCGGTTGTCGACGGCCGGACCCAGGTCGCGGCGATGTACACCGGCGACCTGCTCAAGCTGCTCAAGTCGCGGCCCAAGCCGGTGCACGCCAGCACGACCACCATCGCCGACACCACGCCCGACACCACGCCGGTGACCGCAACGCCGTCGGCGAGCAGCGCTGCCGGGACCACGCCGTCGTCGGCGGCCACCGCCGACACTATCGAGCCCGAGGCGACCGAGGCACCGACCACCACGACGACGGCCGTGCCGGTGGTCGACAACCCCAAGACGGTCGAGCAGGAGCTCGCCGCGATCAACTCGCTGCTGCCCGACGGCGTGATGCTCGGTGCCGCGTCGACCGGCGAGAACAAGCCGAGCATCGCGTGTAGCCAGGACGCGATCACGGCCAACAAGATCACCAACCTGTCGAGCCTGGCCAAGGTCGCCAACAAGCTGGTGCTCGGTGCCCCCGCCGACTTCGAGACGGCCTCCCCGCTCGGTGCCAAGGGCCTCAAGGACACCTACGGCATCACCTTCAAGTCGGTCAAGACGATGGCCGACGACGCGGCGATCAAGAAGGCGATCGTGACCACCACGACCTCCACCTCCACGTCGACCACGGTCGCCGGTGCCACCACGACCACGTCCACGTCGACCTCGACGACGGTTGCGACGACCACCACGAGCGGCGCGACGACGACCACCTCGACCACGCTCTGGACCTCGCAGACCGACGTCGACTGCGTGGTCGTCAGCAGTGGCAGCGTCCTGCCGAGCGAGCTGCAACTCGGGCTGGTCAAGGACAACAGGTTCCTGGTCCCCGGTAACGCCGTCGTCACGGTGATGGTCACCAC
>CAZMHG010000318.1:0-4163 GCA_964565975.1 uncultured Ilumatobacteraceae bacterium
CGCTGCCGTACGCCGTGGAGGTGTTCGGCTCGACCCAGCCGTTCCAGAACTCGGTCAGGATCACCCAGTCGGTCGTGCGCAGCTCGCCGGCCAGCCGTGACCCGGGCGCGTTGGCCATGCCCGGGTCCATCTCGATGAAGAACGTGCCCGGCTTCAGGTCCGGGAACAGGTAGTAGAAGAACGCGTCGCTGTAGAACGTGCGGCGCAGGTCCTGCGGACCGACGACCAGTGTCTCGCCAGGCTTGGAGAGCCGGTCGAGCTCGGCGATCACACCGCGCGAGGCCGTCGCCGCCTCGATCGCCCCGAGGTAGAACGACCGGTCGCCGCGCTCCACGCGGTACGGCGCCTGCACGCTGCCGATGCCCACCCGCGTGTGCAGCAGGTAGTAGCGGAAGGTGAACAGCGGAGCGACGAACAGGGTGAGGGCGACCACCGCCGCGGCACCGAGCACGGCGCGCTGGCGCGATGCGAACCGGTGCGGGCGGCGTTGGCGGACGATCTCGGCGATCGCCACGGCCAGGAGCGGGAACGAGACGCAGGTCACCCAGGCCAGGTGCGCGCTGTCGGGGCGTTGCCAGGCCTGGGGGAGCAGCCCGAGGCTGAACAGCGCGCCGCCCCACAGCACCGTGCCGCGGCGGTCGGCGGCACCGCCGGACCGGCGAACCCGGCGGGCCACCCACAGCAGCACGAACGGTGTCGCCAGCGTGACCCAGAACCAGACGAACAGCGAGTGCGAGGCGGACAGCGCGGGGAGCTTCCACCACGGCGGGATCAGCTCGGCCACGGCCTGCAGCGCACCGTCGATGTGGGACCACGAGGGTGGGTGGGGCAGCTCGCGGCCCGGGCGCAGTTTGAACACCGGGTCGAGGACCATGCCGCGGAACGCCGTCATCGGCCCGACGATCGCCAGATGGATCCACATCGGGACCAGCCCGACCGCGGCCCCGAACGCGACCGGCCGCCAGGCGCGCCGTGCCGTGCCGTCGGCCGCCGCCTGGCGCCGGTCGGACCACAGGTACCAGCCGTAGAACACCCCGAGCGCGACGATCTGGTCCGGTCGGTAGGTCAACGCCAGCCCGGCCAGCACGCCTGCTGCCACCAGGCACCACGTGCGCGGCGAGCGCCGGGCAGCCGGCCGCCGGCGCCGGTGGGGCGGCGCGGGCGCGACCGTGTCGGAGCCGAGCGCGGCGAGCATCGAGCCCTGCGCGCCGCCGGGCAGGTGTCGAGCGCGGATCGCCATGATCACGCTCCACAGGCACAGCGCCAGCCCGCCGTTCCAGGCCATCGCGGTGAGCCCCACGGGAGTCAGGACGAGCACGGTGGAGAACGCCGCGACGCACGTCGCGGCGACCCGGCCCCACGGTCGGGCGAGCACGAACAGCGCGGCGATCACGGCGATGTGCTGCAGCAGGCCGAACGAACGCTCGGCGCCGAGCGTGAAGCCGAACACCTTGAACCAGCCCATCAGCACGTACAGCGCGCCGGGTCCGTACAGGTGGAGGAAGTCCCGGTTGGGCATCGCGCCGTGCCACATCCGCTCGGGGAACACGATCATGAACCCCTCTTCCATGTTCCCGCCGGTGGAGCGGAACAGGCCGGGGACGGGGAGCGCGGTGACCGCAGCGACGACCGCGAGCGCGCACCACGTGCGAATCGCGCCCACCTGCCGCACACCGTTGCGCCGGACGCGCAGCCCGCCCGACCCGCCGAGCACGAAGGCCCGCGGGTCGTCGGCGGTCTCGTTGCGTGGCGGCGGCCGTCGCAGCCAGGCGAGGGCCCGCCGCCCGGTGACGAGCAGGCCGATCGCGGCCAGCACGCACAGCGCCGGCTCTGCCGAGGCGCGAAAGCGGATGTTGCCGTAGGTGTACGCCGCGGTGAGGGTGACGACGACGAACGGGGCGAGCAACGGGATCAAGGTCGTTCGCCGCCGCCGCAGGGCGAGGCCGCCGACCACGGCGAACGGCAGTTGGGCGTAGTACATCAGCAACCCGAGCGTGCTCGCCGTGCGGTTGCGGCCCTCGATGGTGACGAAGGCGATGTTCTGCTTCGGCGCGTACAGCTCCCACTGGCGCAGGACGCGCGTCGCCACCACGCGCGGCAGCGCGCCGAGATGGTCCTTCATGTAGTCGATGCCGATCTGGCGCCAGGCCTTGGTCGACTGCGACTCGTCGAGGACGTCCTCGTCGGGCCCCTGACCGGATTGGCGCAGCCGTTGCTGGCACTGGTAGTCCCAGTAGCCGACGAACGGCCCGTAGTACGACGTCTCGCAGTTGGCGTAGACGAACAACTCGTTGCCGTTGGTCGACAGGGGCACGAAGTCGGCGAAGGTGCGCGCGTTGCGAATCGTCCACGGCGCCAGCACAGCGAGGCAGGCGACGCCCGCCAGGGCGAGGTGCCCGAGACGCCGGCGCCACGGCAGCGTGCGGGTCAGCAGGATCAGCGGGGCGACCATCACCGGCCCGAGCAGCAGGCCCTCGCCGCGGGAGAGCGCGCCGAGCGCGACGAGCGCGCCGAGCGCGAGGGCCGTCGACACCCTCGGCCGGGCCCGCCAGCGGTACGCGGCGATCAGGGCCAGCACCGTGCACACGGCGAGCAGGTTCTCCGGGTACAGCAGGCCGTCGATGATCCACATGTTCGGGTACACCGCGGCGAGCAGCGCGCCGATCAGCCCAGCCGTCGGTCCCGCCAGCCGCCGGGCGAGCAGGCCGACACCGGCGACCAGCTCGGTGCCGATGACGATCGAGGCCAGCTTGTGATCCACGTAGCTCGTCCCGCCGAACCTGCTGCTGATCGACAGCAGCAACGGGTAGAGCGGCCCGTGCAGCGCGCTCGGCCGGTGCGTGCCGAAGGCCAGCCACTTCAGCGGTTCGTCGAAGCCGCGCCCCTTGGCCAGCAGGTTCGCGGTCGTGTGGTAGAAGAGCGGGTCCCCACCGTCGGTGCGTTCCGGGGCGACGCGCAGCAGCGTCTCGAGGCGAATCAGCCAGCCGAGCGCGACCACCGAGGCGAAGGCCAGCTTCGACGCTGCCACGGCCGACCAGCGCGGCCGGCGGACGAACGGCACCGAAAGGTACACGGCGGTCACCAGCACACCCACTGCGGCGCCGGTCAGCAGGGCCCACAGGAACGGCGGGAAGGCACGTCCGGTGAGGAACGCGCTGGCGTCCAGCACCCCGACCCGTTCGCGGTAGCGGCGGGCGATCAGCTCGAAGCTCGGCTCGCCGGCGAGCAGGATGCCCGGTGCCGACCAGGCGACGATCCGCGCCAGACGTCCGGGTGAGCGGCCTGCGGGCAGCCGCACGTGGGCGAGCAGCAGGCCGAGGCCGACCAGGTGCACGTGGCCGAGCGGCGTGCGGACCAGCCCGTTGGGTGAGTCGGATGCGGCCTCCAGCACGATCCGCAGGACGACACCGACGAGCGTGAGCGCGGCGGCGACGCGGACCTCGCCCAGCCGGCGGTGCCAGCGCGGCAGGATCGCCGCCACGATGACGACGGTGGCCAGCAGCGTGCCGCCGTACAACCCGTGGATCGGCGCGCCGAACGGCTGAAACGCGAGCAACGTGGTGGCCAGGCTGCCCGCCCCCGGCCGGAGTCGTTGGGCGATCAGGCCCCAGGCGACGAGCACCCACCATGCCGGCCACGCGGGCAGCACGACCCGGCGCAGCCAGCGCCGCCGGTCGGGCGTTGCCACGGCCGACCACGGCCGGGCCAGCGCAGCCACGGCGATCACCGCCGCGAGTTGTGGCAGGTCTGCCGAGCGGCGGGCGATCCAGCCGCCGACACCGGCGGTGTGCCCGGCGCGGATCGCCGCCAGCCCGCCGAGCCAGCACGTGGCGACGAGCGCGATCGCGATCGCCGCCACCGTGGCGTCGCCTGACCACGGCGAGGAGGCCGGCGACGGACCGCCTGCGCGCCCGCCGGCGGCACGGCGCGTCCTCGGTTCCACGGAGGTCCGATGATACCCTCGGCCCCTTGTGAGGTCGTGGTCACGCGGGGTCGACGGTGCCCGCCTCGTCCGCCCCGCATGGGTCGCCGGCGCTGTCGTCCTCGTCGCCGCGGTGCTCTGGTGGCAGTGGCCGGCGTTGCATGCCGACACGTCGCGCACCGACGTCGTCGTGGTCGACGCGCGGCAACGGCGTGGGCGTCATTGACCCGCACGGCGACCT
>CAZMHG010000319.1:0-944 GCA_964565975.1 uncultured Ilumatobacteraceae bacterium
CCCCGAACGGATCGCGTTGGTCATCGCCACCGTGCGCGCGATGGTCGGTGCACCGCAGTGACCCGGGTCAGCGAGACCGAGCGGCAGCGCCGGTGGCGCCTGGTGCTCGGCGCGGCAGCCCAGGAGGAGGGCGACGAACCCGTCGCCGGCCGGGCGCTGTCCGGCGACGACCGGCGCATGGACGGCGCGCTCGGTGCGATCTACGACCAGCAGCCTGCGGGGAGCGGACGCTCCCGTTCGGGCGGACTGGGACGGTCCGCGCCGGCGGTGGCCCGCTGGCTGGGCGACATCCGTCGCTACTTCCCGGCGTCGGTGGTGCAGGTCCTGCAACGAGACGCGATCGAACGTCTCGACCTGCGCCAGCTGCTGTTCGAACCCGAACTGCTGCACACCGTCGAGCCCGATGTCCATCTGGCGGCGTTGCTCGTCGAGCTGAATCATCTCCTGCCCGATCACACCCGTGCCGCGGCGCGTCAGGTGGTCCGCCGCGTCGTCGAGCAGCTCACCGCCCGGCTGGCGTCACGTACGCGCTCTGCCGCAGCAGGGGCGCTGGCCAGGTCGCTGCGCGCCCGCCGGCCGCGCCCCGGCGAGATCGATTGGGCGCACACGGTGCAGGCCAACCTCAAGCACTACCAGCCGCAGTACCGCACGGTGATCCCCGAGCGGCTGATCGGCTACGGGCGACGGCAGCGGAGCCTGGCCCGCGACGTGGTCGTGCTGATCGACCAGAGCGGCAGCATGGCCGACTCGATCGTGTACGCGGGCGTGTTCGGCTCGGTGCTCGCGTCGATGCCGGCGCTGCGCGTCAGCCTGGTGGCCTTCGACACCGCAGTGACCGACCTGACGGCGTTCGCCGCCGACCCCGTCGACGTCCTGTTCGGCGTGCACCTCGGTGGCGGCACCGACATCGCCCAGGCCTTCGCCTACGCCGAGCAGCTGATCAC
>CAZMHG010000319.1:954-4161 GCA_964565975.1 uncultured Ilumatobacteraceae bacterium
AACCGTGGTCGTGCTGGTCAGCGACCTGTTCGAGGGCGGTGACGTGGCCCTGCTGAACGAGCGCGCGGCGCGGCTGGTACGCGCCGGTTCCACGGTCGTCACCCTGGTCACCCTGAGCGACGAGGGCGCGCCGGCACACGACCACGCCCAGGCGCAACGGTTTGCCGACCTCGGCATCGCCACGCTGGCGTGCACGCCCGATGCGTTCCCCGACCTGTTCGCCGCGGCCCTCGAACGCCGGCCGCTCGGCCGATGGGCGAGCGGCCGGCCCGGTGTCGTCGGCCTGCACTGAGGCTCAGCTGGTCGGCAGCGGGATGCGCGCCGACGGAGGCAGCACCGGGATGTCGAAGTGCTGCGGCTCGTTGTTGAACATCGGGTACCTCGGCTGGGCGTCGCGGCGGTACTTCGTCGTGCGGTGCTCGGGGTCGGTGTCGTGCTCGGGGATCACCCGGTCGCCGAACACCTCGATCATCTCGTACACCTCGTCGGGATGCATCGGCTCGACAGGCAGGCCGAAGACCAGCTGATCGCAGCCGACCTTGGTGTACGCCTCGACCTGGGCGCAGACCTCGTCGGGATTCCCGCACAGCAGGTAGCCGCCCTCGATCAGCCAGTCGAGCACCTCGTCGGTCATCTGCATCCCGTACGTCGGCGGCGGCGTCGGCCACACGTGGGCGTCCGGCGACTTGGGCATCGTGTCGTGGTACAGGTTGACCATCGTCACCAGGTAGCCCATCCCGGCCCGCTTGGCGACGGCCCGGGCGTGCTCGCGGTCCTCCAGGCAGATGACGCTGTTGGTCATCATCACGTTGTCGTTCTTGTACTGGCCGATCTGCTCGGTGGGGGACTGGATCGCCTCCTTGTAGGCATCGATCCGGCCCTGCAGGGCGTAGATCGGCTCGAAGTTGAAGGCGATCGCGCCGATGCCGAGCGAGCCGGCCTTGGCAAACGTCGGCGGGTTGCCGCAGGCGACCCAGATCGGCGGGTGCCCCTGCCCGTACGGCTTGGGTAGCACGTTGTGCGGCGTGGGCACGGTGAAGTAGTCGCCGCGGTGTTCGTAGTCCTTCTGCTCCCACATCCGCGGGATCTCACGGATCACCTCGTCCCACATCGCCTTGGTCTCGGCCGGATCCATGATGTTGAACGAACGCAGCTCGTGACTCCCGGCGCCGCGGCCGGTGCCGAACTCGTAGCGGTGGTTGGTCATGTGGTCGAGGGTTGCCGCCCGCTCGGCGATGCGCACCGGGTGCTCCTTGGCGGGCGGCAGGCTGACGATCGCCGTACCGAGGTGGATGCGCTCGGTCTGCGCGGCGACCCAACCCATGCACACCTCAGGAGCGGACATGTGGCTGTACTCGGTCAGCCCGTGGTGCTCGCCGAACCAGGCGTACTTCCAGTTGTGCTTATCGGCGAACACCGCGTAGCGGCACTGCTCGATCAGTTCGGCGTGCTCGGCGTTGGTGTCGTGGGCGCCCGGCCCCGGCAGGTAGCCGTTGAGAAAGACTCCGAACTCCATCGTGGCACCCCCGAACTCGAACTAATGGCCGACGTTAACACGACCATCCGCGGCGGCCGAGCGCAGCGCGGCTCACCTGATGCAGCGCACCGGGGCGTGCCGTCACGACGTCTGGGTGCCGACCTTGAGGTTCCTGAACGGGGAGGTGGAGTCGATCCCTGGTTCTTTGGGCAGCCCGAGGACCCGCTCGCCGACGATGTTGCGCATCACCTCGTCGGTGCCGCCGGCGATGCGTCCACCGGGCACGCCGAGCACGAACTGACTGAACGCGTACGTGCCCCATTCGCCCGAGTCGGCGACCAGCCGCGGACCGAGCACCTGGCCGAGGAACTGGACGGCCCGACTCATGTTCAGCGTGCCGGACAGCTTGGCGATGCTCATCTCCGGGCCGGGGAGCTGCCCCGACTTGACCTTGTCCATCGCCCGCTGGTTGTTCATCGCGCTCACCCGGTTGTGGATGTAGATGTCGGCGAGGGCGTCGCGGACGAGCGGATCGCCGTCGACTCCGAAGTGGCGGACCATCTCGCGCAGCCGGGTGAACAGGCTCGGCCCTCCGCCACCGCCGGCCGAGCCGGTGCCGATCGCGGCGCGCTCGTTCATCAACGTCGTCAGCGCGACGTTCCACCCGTTGTTCACGTCACCGAGGCGGTGGTCGTCGCGTACGCGCACCTCGTTGAAGAAGATCTCGTTGAAGCTCGCCCCACCGGTCATCTGACGCAGAGGGCGGATCTCGACCTGCGGCGAGGTCATGTCGACGAGGAACCCCGTCAACCCCTTGTGCTTGGGCAGGTCGGCGTCGGTTCGCGCGATGATCTCGCCGATCTGGGAGTGCTGGGCGAACGTGGTCCAGACCTTCTGCCCGGTGATCACCCACTCGTCGCCGTCCCGTTCGGCCTTGGTCTGCAGGCTGGCCAGGTCGCTGCCCGCGCCCGGTTCGCTGAACAGCTGGCAGGCGACGATCTCGCCGCTCCACAGCTTGCGCAGGTAGGCGTCCTTGGCCACCGAGGATCCGTGCGCCAGGATCGTCGGGGCGATCATGCCGAGGCTGATCGTGAACATCGTCTGGTTGGGTGCCTGGTACTGGTTCTCCAGTTCCATGTAGGCACGCTCGTATGCGCTGGGCAGGGCCCGGCCGCCGTACTGCACCGGCCCGCCGATCCATCCGAAGCCGGCGGCGAACTTCGTCGCCCGCCAGTCCTTCGCCGCGGCAATCGCCCGCCGTTCCTCGTCGGCCTCGGATTCCTCGAACATCCCGACCCGCTCGCTGCCCTCGCCCCACACGAACGGTGCGGTCTCCTGCTTGCGAACCAGGTGGGCGTCGAGGAACGTCCGTGCCGCGTCGCCAAACGCTTCGAGCGAGATCTCACCCATGCGCCGGAGGGTACCCGAGGACGTTCGCGCGTCGAGACTCGGCCATCGCCTGCTGCCCGCCGTCCACGGTGACGCCGTCGCGCGTCGATCCGGCAAGATGGGGCGATGCCTGCCGCCAGCAGCCCGCGAGTCGTCAACGTTGCCGCTGCCCAGATGGGACCCGTCCAGCGCCACGACACCCGTGCCGACGTGGTCGAGCGGCTGGTGACGCTGCTGCACGACGCGCATCGGCGGGGTAGCGAACTGGTCGTGTTCCCCGAGCTGGCCCTGACGACCTTCTTCCCGCGCTGGTACGTCGACGACATCAGCGCGGCCGACCA
>CAZMHG010000320.1:0-4148 GCA_964565975.1 uncultured Ilumatobacteraceae bacterium
CAACGCCAGCAACGCCCGGTCGTGCAGCAGCACCGTGCCACTGCCGGCAAGGAAGCCTTCGACGAACGCCGCGCCACGTGCCGGGGTGGAACCGCCCGACAGCGCCCGGCTGAACGCGCCGCGGACGTCGGCGTCGGTCCACGACCGGGCGTCGTGCAGCAGCCGCGTGGCGCGCCCCTGGACGACCGCGTGCACGTCGGGGCGGTCGATCAGCCGGCCGAGCATGCGCGGCCATCCGTCGTCGCGCGCTGGGTGTTCGACCAGTGCAAGGGCGGCTTGCACGCCGGCCAGGCGGTGGACCATCGTGCGCGCGCCGTCGTCGTCCAGGCCGCGGCACGCTTCGGCCGCTCCGGCCAGGACGCGCACCACCATCCCGTCGAACGCAGTGCGCAGCGCGGTGGTCGGCGTGCCACGCACGTCGCCGTAGCGGAGTGTGCGAGCCAGCGGCCCGAGCGCGTCCATCACCTGGGTGATGTCCGGGTCACCCGCCGCGGCGTCGGCCAGCCGGCGCACCGCCGGCTCGACCACGGCGGGAAGATCGGCCAGCAATGCCTGTTCGACGACGACGATCAGGTCGGCGGGCGAGCTCGTGCGGGCCGCCTGCTCCTGCAAGCGCGCCGCGGCGGCGGCCTCCAGCGTGGTGCCGTATGCCGCGGCCTCGACCACCTGCACGGAGAAGTCCGGATCCCACGCCAGGTCCCACGTCTCCCGGAACGTGCCCGACGAGCCACGGCCCTCGACCGCGGTGCCCCACGCGACACCCACGGCAGACAGCCGGTGGAGGAACACCGAGCGGCCCGCTCCGCCGGCGGTGCGCAGATCCAGCTCGACCGTATGTCGGCCAGCCTGCGGTTTGAGGCGCAGCCGGCGGATCGCGGCGTTGATGTCGGCGGCAAGCGGCACCTGTGGGGCATGGGCGGACACCGACCCGATGTCGTCGCCGATCACCAGGTGGTCGCGGATCAGCGCCAGCCCGGACGCGCCGGACATCACCGCCTCGGCCGCGTCGAGGACCTCGGCCAACCCGGGTGTCGGCCGGCCGCGCAGGGCAGCCAGGGCGTCGGCGGCACGTGTCGCCCCGATCAGGTGATCGGGCGAAGCGAGCATGCCCCGTTCACGCAGCAGGCGCGCCGCGTGGACGAACCACCGCGCCCGCCCATCGGGCCCGGGATGACGGAACACGTGCGCGTACCAGCCCGGGCTGACGACGCCGGCCGCATACCCGTCGCCGACGGCCAGCCGGCGATGGCTCCACGGCACCCAGCTGATGCCGACGTTGACCTTGGCCATGCCGCGCAGCGCCGACGCGTCGGAGGCTGCCGCAGGCCATGGCTCGGCGAGCACGGGGACGTGCCACGCACCGCAGACGACCGCGACCGTTGCGTACTGCCGGGTGATCTGGCGAAGCAGCTTGCGCATGTGCGCCTCGCGCCGGAGCTCGCTCCCGCTGGCACCACGCCCGGCGCGCACGGCGACCATCGCCTGGGCCACTGCATCCAGCGCGTCCAGCCCGCCGCCGCGGTGCTCCACGACGTCGTCCCACCACCGCTCGGGGTCCGGGTCGCCGGCCGCCGCGGCGAGCTCGGCGATCGGGTCGACAGGAGCCGTGCCGAGATCCAGCTCGGGTCGCGCCGCCTGGTCGGCGAGCATCGCGGCCAACGGCAGGTCGATGGCCCGCACGGGCACCCCGTGGCGGAACGCCCAGCGCAGCGCCTGCCACTCGGGGCTGAACTCGGCGAACGGCAGGAACGCCGCGCGCCGCGGCTCGCCGATCACGTGGCCGAGCAGCGCGACCGGCGGTTGCACTTCGGCGTCGCCCACCCAGTGCAGCACCGCCTCGGTGTCGGCCGGCAGCTCGATCGCGACCACGTCCGGACGGAGCTCGTCGAGGGCCGTGATCACCGCACGCGCCGAACCCGGCCCGTGGTGGCGGATGCCGAGCAGACGAAGCGTCATTGCGACCGCGTCAGGTGAGGTCCTGGCAGGCGTCGTAGAACTCGCCCCAGCCCGGACGTTGGCGAACGACGGCCTCGAGGTACTCCTGCCAGGCGACCCGGTCGTTGACCGGGTCCTTGACCACAGCACCGATGACCCCGCCGGCGAGATCGGCACCCGACAGCGCACCCGTGCCGAAGTGCGTCGCCAGGGCCACGCCGTTGGTGACGACGGAGATCGCCTCGGCGGTGCTCAACGACCCGCTGGGAATCTTCAGCGCCGTGAGCCCGTCCTCGGTCCGGCCGCTGCGCAGCTCGCGGAAGATCGTGACGACCCGGCGGATCTCGTCGGCGCCATCGGGCTGCGGCGGCAACGACATCGACTCGCCCAGCTCGGCGACGCGGCGGGCGACGATGGCGACCTCGTCGTCCGGATCCGCCGGGAGCGGCAGCACGACGGTGTTGAACCGCCGACGCAGCGCGGCGGACAGCTCGTTGACGCCACGGTCGCGGTCGTTGGCCGTGGCGATCAGGTTGAACCCGGGGATCGCCTGGACCTCGGTCGCCAGCTCGGGCACGGGCAGCGTCTTCTCGCTGAGCACGGTGACGAGTGCGTCCTGCACGTCGCTGGGCAGGCGGGTCAGTTCTTCGACGCGCACGATGGCCCCCCGGCGCATCGCCCGCAGCACCGGGCTTTCGACCAGCGCGTGTTGCGACGGGCCCTCGGCCAGTAGGCGCGCGTAGTTCCAGCCGTAGCGCAGCGACTCCTCGGTGGTGCCGGCCGTGCCCTGGACGAGCAGGGTGGAGTCGCCGCTGATCGCCGCGGCGAGGTGTTCGCTGAGCCACGTCTTGGCCGTACCGGGCACGCCGAGCAGGAGCAGGGCCCGGTCGGTGACCAGTGTGGCCACGGCGATCTCCACCAACCGCCGCTGGCCGACGTACTTCGGTGCCAGCACCGTGCCGTCGGGCAGGGTGCCGCCGAGCACGTAGCGCACCACGGCCCACGGTGACAGACGCCAGTTGGCCGGGCGCGGCCGATCGTCCACCGCGGCCAGCGCTGCCAGCTCGGCGGCGTACTGCTGCTCGGCGTGGGGTCGCAGGACAGGTGCGTTCATCGGTTCTCCGGGAGAGACGGGACGTCCAACTGGGACAGCGCGGTGTCGCGCAGCCCGGCCAGCTCGGCGAGCGTACGGGCCAGCGCGAGGCCGGGCTGATGCTCGGCGAGGCCGGCGAGCGCCGGGGCGAGCGCGCCCAGCGTGGCGCGCGGTAGCTGCGTGACGAAGTGGATCAGCACGGCGCGGTGCGCCGGCCCCCAAGCCATCGTGGCGATCTGGCGGACGACGACGTGGACGACACGTTCCGCGGGCGCACCGAGCAACTGGTCCACCTCCGGCGTCAGCGGGATCGCGTCCGGTGCCGGTTTCGGTGCCACCGCGAGCGACGGCCAGTGCTCGATGAGCCAATCACCGAGCGGCCCGGTCGCCTGGCGAGCAGGCCCTGCCAGGTGCGGCTGGCGGCGGACCACCTGCAGCACCGGCACGACGAGGTCCGGTGCCAGGCGCCATCCCCCACCGACGACCGCGCCGACCCATTCGGGCAGCAGCACCGGCCACTGCGCGGCGATGGCGTGGAACGTGAGACCGGCCGCGGGCGGGGTGAACGGCCGCAGGTCCGGGTCCGGCGGCGGGATGGGCTGCTGTGGGCGGGCCGGGAGCACGGCCGCCCGGCGGAGCGCGACGGTGGCCGCGACCTGCTGGACCAACGCTGCGGGCGCCGAGTCGGGCGGCACGTCCGCGTGCAGGTCGCCGAGCACGCCGGGCGGCGGCGCAGGCACGGCCGTGCGATCGGTGCCGAGCAGGGCGACCCCGACGAGCTGATCCCAGTAGTCGGCGATCATCGGGTACTCACGAACGAGTCGTCGGCCAGGCGCCCGATGTCGACCGTGCGGTCGGCGAGGTGCACCGTGAGCGGGATGAACCCCTGCGGTGTCCACTCGCCCGTGACCGGGGCCGGCGCGCCGGCGGTGCACGCGCCGAGGACGGCAACGCCAGCCTCGCCGGCAGCCAGCGGCAATGCACCGGTTGCGTCGGCAATCAGCCACGCGCCGTGGCGGCCGGCCAACGACGCGGTGACGCACATCGGGACGCGATCGAGCCACGGCTCGGCAGCGATCATCCGCCCGGCCTGAGCCAGCCCGCCTGACACCGTGTCGGC
>CAZMHG010000321.1:0-4142 GCA_964565975.1 uncultured Ilumatobacteraceae bacterium
CGACCTGGCGTTCATCTACAAGCGCCGCCCGAAGGGCACGGCAAACGTGGTCGAGGCCAAGGAGGTCATCGGCGACGTCAGCGGCAGGCTGTGCATCCTGACCGACGACATGATCGACAGCGGTGGGACGATCTGCAGCGCGGCCGAGATCCTCGTCCAACGTGGCGCGACCGAGGTCTGGGCGATGGCCACGCACGGTGTGCTGTCCGGCCCGGCGATCGACCGGCTGAAGAACAGCCGGCTCAGCCGGATCGTGCTGACCAACACCCTGCCGCTGCCCCCCGAAAAGCAGATCGACAAGATCGAGGTCCTCTCGATCGCCCCGTTGATCGCCGACGCGCTCAACGCCGTGTTCGACGACACCAGCGTCAGCGAAATCTTCGGCGGCGAGAACCAGAGCTGAGCGCCCCGTGGCGTGACGGCCGCACCGCGCTAGCCTGGTGCGCCGTTCGTTTGCTCCTTTCACGTCCCGAGGCCCGTCATGTCGAAGTCAACGCTCACCGCCACCACTGGCCGGACGACCGGTTCCGCCGCCGCCCGCCGCTTGCGGGCCGACGGCCAGGTCCCGGGCGTGCTCTACGGCCACGGGATGACGCCGCTGCACCTCGCCGTTGCCCGGCGTGACCTGCGCATCGCGCTCAGCGGTCCGGCCGGCGTGAACACCGTGCTCACGCTGAACGTCGGCTCCGACTCGTTCAATGCCGTCGTCAAGGAGATGCAGCGCCACCCGGTCAAGCGCTCGGTCAGCCACATCGACTTCCTCCAGGTCAACATGAACGAGGAGATCACGGTCAACATCCCGCTGCGGCTCGAGGGCGAGGCCAAGGCCGTGCTCGCCGTCAACGCGATGGTCGACCCGGCCGTGGACACCATCGAAGTCGTCACGACCCCCGCCAACATGCCGGCGGAGTTCGTCATCGACATCTCCGAGATGCAGCCCGACCAGGTCATCCGCCTGTCCGAGGTGCCGATGCCCACGGGCGTCACCCCGACCGGCGACCCCGATCTGCCCGTGGTGACGGTGCTCCACTCGTCCCTGGTCGAGGAGCCTGCCGACGCCGGGAGCGATGCCGAGGCCGCCGGCGCCGATGCCGAGGCCGACGCCCCCGAGTGACCGACGCGCTGGTCGTCGGCCTGGGCAACCCGGGCAGGGCCTACCAGCGGACCCGTCACAACCTGGGCCAGGCGTGTGTCGAGGTGCTCGCCGGGCGCGCCGGCGAGACGCTCAAGGCCGGCCGCGACCGAGCGATGGTCGCCACTGCCTCGCTGGACGGCAAGCAGGTCGTCCTGGCGTTCCCGACCACGTACATGAACGACAGCGGGTTTGCCGTTGCCGCGCTGATGCGCCGCCACGGCGTGCGTGATCCGGCGCAGCTGATCGTCGTGCACGACGAGCTGGACCTGTCGCCCGGGACCGTGCGCATCAAGGTCGGTGGCGGGCTGGCCGGCAACAACGGGCTACGCAGCATCACCCAGCACCTCCGGACCCAGGACTACGTGCGGGTCCGGATCGGCATCGGCAAGCCGGTGAGCAAGGAGCGTGGCGCCGACCACGTGCTCGCGCGGGTCTCTACCGCCGAGCGCGAGGTGTTCGACGTGGCCGTCCAGGTTGCCGCCGACGCCGTCGAGGCGATCCTCGCCAGCGGTGCCGACGCGGCGATGCGCACGTTTCACACCCGTTGAGCCACCGCCGTCAGACCCGTCGACCCGCGCCGGCCGGCGGCGCGCCGCGAGCGTGGCGGTAGCCTCGGCCGAAGTGGCATCTCCACGTCCGGCCTCGTCGCCCAAGCCGCCCAGTCGGCCGAGCTCGTTCAACTGGCTCACGGTCGTCGGCGCAGTCGTCGTCGCCTGGTTCGCACTCGGGCTGCTCAGCGACCTGGTCCGGGCGACGCTGAAGGTGGCGTTCTTCGCCGTGCTGGCCGTGGGGGCGTACTGGTGGTTCTCCGGCCGGCGGCCGGGGTCGAAGAAGCCGGGCTGACGTGATCGGCTCGGCGCTTCGCAAGGGGTGGCGGATGCTCGACCCGATCGACCGCCTGTCTGCGGGCATGTTCGTCGTCACGATGCTTGCCGAACGCCGCGCGTTGCGCCGCCGTGGCGCCACCGTCCCGGACGACCAGCTCGCCGCCCACGCGCCCCTCACCGGCAGCGCCGATCGGCTGCCGGCCGATCCGCTGGGGCCGGTCGGGTACGAAGCGCGCGACACCGCCACGAGCCTGGCGATGCTCCTCGGCAACGTGGCCGTGACCCAGGCGATGGCCGCTCCGATCGGCGCGCTCAACCGCCGCGCCAACCGGCGGGCGATCGCCAGGCTCGGCACCGGGCCGGCGGCCTTCCCGGCGGCGATGGTCCTGTGGGACTTCCTCTACTACTGGGAGCACCGCTGGATGCACGAGGTCCGCGTCTTCTGGGCGAATCACGTGACGCACCACTCCAGCGAGCGCTACAACCTGTCGACCGCCCTTCGCCAACCGTGGAGCCCGTTCCTGCTCGCCTGGGTGTTCCTGCCGATGCCCGTGCTCGGGTTTCGCAACTCGACGATCCTGCGCGCCGGCCAACTGAACCTGCTGTACCAGTACTGGATCCACACCGAAGCGATCGACCGGCTGCCGGCGCGGGCCGAGGCGATCCTCAACACCCCGTCGCATCACCGGGTACACCACGGCGCGAACCGCCAGTACCTCGACAAGAACTACGGCGGGATCCTGATCCTGTGGGACAAGCTGTTCGGCACGTTCGAGCCCGAGGTACGTCGTGTGCGTTACGGGCTGACGAAGAACATCGGCACCTTCAACCCGCTCCGCGTCGGCTACCACGAGTTCGCCGACATCGTCGCCGACGTGCGCCGGGCACCGACCCGCAGGCAACGCCTCCACCACATCTTCGGCCGGCCCGGCTGGACACCGACCGCGACGACGACAACGCGCCCCGACGACCACGCGACGCAGATCAAGGAACCGACCCGATGACCACCGAACCATTCGTCACCTGCCTGTGGTTCGACGGCGACGTCGAAGCCGCGGCGAGGTACTACGTGTCCGTGTTCCCCAACGCGGAGATGGGCGACGTGTCGTACTACCCCGACGCCGCAGGGCCGATGGCCAACCAGCCGCTCACCGCCTCGTTCACCGCCAACGGCCAGCGCTTCGTCGCGTTGAACGGCGGGCCGCAGTTCCCGTTCACCGAGGCGATCTCGTTCCAGGTGTCGTGCGCCGACCAGGACGAGGTCGACCGGTACTGGGACCGCCTCGTCGGCGACGGCGGCCAGGAGGGTCGCTGCGCATGGCTGAAGGACCGCTACGGCGTGTCCTGGCAGATCGTCCCTCGCGAGCTGATGGCGCTGCTGTCGGACCCGAACCCGGCACGCGCCGGCGCCGCCTCGCAGGCGATGATGCAGATGAACAAGATCGACGTCGCCGCCGTTCGCGCCGCCGCCGACGCAGCCGGCTGAGCGCACCTGCTCCAGCCCTCACCAGCTCCGCCCTCACCAGCTCCGCCCTCACCAGCTCCGCGGCCCGCTGGATGCCGCGGTCGGACACACCCCCGCATCGGTAGCGTGGGTCGGCCGATGACCACGGATGCCACGACCAGCAACCTCGACGCGCTGCCGGCGCTGTTGCGCGCCGAACCTGCAGTGTCGGCGGCGATCGGCGACGAGGCCGGATTCGTCGCCGTCCCAGAGGTCGGCCGGGCGATCACCATCGCCGCGCTGGCCCAACTCGGCGGGCGCCGGCCGCTGGTCGTCGCCTGCCCCACCGGCACCGACGCCGGTCAGCTGTCGGACGACCTGGCTGCGTTCATGCCCCCCGGATCGGTCGTGCTGTTCCCGGCATGGGAGACGCTCCCGTTCGAGCGGGTCAGCCCGAGCGTCGAGACGATGGGCCGCCGGATGGAAGTGCTCTGGCGCCTGCGGACACCCGGCCACGTTCCCCAGATCGTCGTCGCCGGTGTGCGCGCGCTGTTGCAGATCCTCGGCCCGCAGGCCACCTTGGCCGACCCGATCGAGGTTCGCCCGGGCGACGTGCTCGACCCCGACGAACTGCTGCGCACGCTGATCCGCTTCGGCTACCGCCGCGAAGACCTCGTCGAGCATCGTGGCGAGGTCGCTCAGCGCGGAGCGATCATCGACGTCTTTCCGTCGACGG
>CAZMHG010000322.1:0-299 GCA_964565975.1 uncultured Ilumatobacteraceae bacterium
TGGCCGGCGGTGCGCTGCTGTTCGTCGGTGGCGTGCGCTGGGCCGGAGCGCTGTGCGTCGCCGGCGCGCTCGTGTCGCTCCCGCTGGCGTCGATCACCGTGGCCGTCGACCCGACGGGTGTGCGCATCGCCTACGGCGCGCTGCGCTGGCCGCATCAGCGGATCGCCGCGACGCGTGTCACCGCAGCGGAGGCGATCATGATCGAGCCGACGCGTTGGGGCGGGTGGGGCTATCGCGGCAGCTTGAAGATCCTGAAGAAGGCGGCCGTCGTGCTTCGCCGTGGCCCTGGCCTGCAGCTG
>CAZMHG010000322.1:309-2445 GCA_964565975.1 uncultured Ilumatobacteraceae bacterium
TTCCGGAAGAACGGCGCAGCCATAGCAACGAGATGCAGCTGACCCTGCGCGACGGCAGCGTGTTCGCCGTGTCGATGCCCGACCCGGCCACGGCGGTGGCGATCCTCGGCACCGGCCAGGGCATCCCGCGCTGATCACCGGCGCGCCGCAGGCGCCGCGCGCCGGGACGCCAGCCGGCCGGCAGGTTTGGCACAATCTCGCCGGTGAACGACCTGGCCACGCCAAGCGCCGACGACGTCCGTCGGGGTGGCACGTGGCTGGCCGGGCTCCCCAAGCCGTTGGCCTTCGTCTTCCCAGGGGGCGGCGCGCTGGGCGCGTACCAGGCGGGCGTGCTCGCCGCGCTGGGCGACGCCGGGGTCGCTCCGGATCTGCTGGTCGGCGTCTCTGCCGGGTCGGTCAACGCCGCGCTTGCCGCGTGGCACCCCGGGCCGGACGGCGCCGGTCACATCCGTGACGTCTGGCTGGCGATGCGCCGTCGTGACCTGCTGCGCGTGCACCCCGGCCGGATCGCGCTGGCGCTCACCGGACGGCGCCCCTCGTTGGTCGACAACCGCCACGGTGCGGCATGGCTGATGCGCCACTTCGGCCGGCGCAACATCGAGGACGCCCCGTTGCCACTGGCGGTCGTCGCCACCGATCTCGCCACTGGTTACCCGCACGCCTTTCGCAGCGGGCCGGTCGCGTCGGCGATCCTCGCCAGCACCGCCTTCCCCGGGGCGTACCCGCCGGTCGAGCGTGACGGCAGGACCTACGTGGACGGCGGCGTGGTCGACGACGTCCCGCTCGACATCGCCGCCGGCGTCGGGGCACGCACGGCGCTCGTCGTTCCCGTCCCCGACCTGAACCGTGACGGCCCGGTGCCGCACAAGGCGATCGACATCCTGCTGCGCGCCGCGACGTTCGGCGTCGAAGCCCATGGGCGGACGCTGCTGGCCCATCCACCCGACGGGCTGCAGGTCATCGTCGCTCCGCCGAGCACGACGCCGCTGATGACGTTCTCGATCGGTGCGACCTCACACCTGATCGACGAGGCGACCACGACCACCCGCCGCTGGCTGGCCCGGCTGGGCACTCCCGACGCCTCAGCGCCTGATCCGCAGCCCCCGAGCCGCCGATCAGCTGCCGAGCCGCAGCCGCCGATCCGGGGCCGCGGCGTCAACCGGTGATCGGCACGACGGTCTTCACCGCCGTGGTTCCCGACGCCGAGGCGACGATCAGCTCAAGCGTCCACGAGCCACCACCCGCGACCAGCCACTGGCCGATGTAGTGGTTCGGCCCCGCGGATGTGGTGGGGATCGGCGAGGGCGGCAGCGACCCGTCGACCGGCGTGGCCCGGGCCTGCAGGCCGGTGACCGGCGTCAGCCCGCCGCCCGGCGGGGTGATCAGCACGTGCAACTCGTTCGTGCCGACCGTGGCCGGCTGGACCGTGACGTCGACCAGATACCCGGCCTCGGTGAGGGTCGTGTGGAACGAGTGCGCCGCGGCCGCTTGGCGAGGCGGCACGGCGACCAGACCGGCGGCCAACCCGACGACCACCACCGACAGCGCCGCCTCGACCATCATCGAGCCGCGCAGGCTGTGGTTGCCGACGTCGCGCAGCATCCAGCGCGCCACCGCACCCATCGCGATCACCACGGCGGCGACGGCGAGCTTGACGATCAGGTACCGGCCCCACGCCGTGCCGGTCAGGTCGTGGACCGTGCCGACCTGGCGCCATGCCTGGGCGATCCCGGTGACCACGACCACCGGCACGGCCACGGTGGCCACCTTGGAGAACGAGCGCAGCACTGCGCCACGTTCGGGAACGAACCAACCCCGGCCGGAGGTGGCGAACAGCACCAGGCCACCCGCCCACACGCACACCGCCGCCAGGTGCGCCAGGTCGACGCCGATCCACACCGCCTTCGGCGACGACGCGTTGGGGTGCCCGGAGCCGGAGAAGGTGAACAGGATGACCGCCGCGGCGACCAACCCGACGGCGCGCCACCACGACGTGGCCCGCCGGCCGAACCGCACGACCAGCACGATGCAGGCGACGATGCACGCCAGGCGGATCAGGTACAGCACGCCCGTGCGCGAGTCGATCACGGCGCGCAACGACGCCGACGAGAACGCCTCGCCCAGCGGTGCGGCGCG
>CAZMHG010000322.1:2483-4134 GCA_964565975.1 uncultured Ilumatobacteraceae bacterium
CCGCAGGCCGTAGGCGACGAAGGCGACGGCCGTTCCCACCAACGCGGCCACGGCACCGGCCAGGACCACCACGCGCGCCCGGCGATCCGGGTCGGGCTCGCCCTGCCGAGGCGCGGAGGCGGACGACCACCACCCCGCGCCGAGCAGGACGACCATCCCCAGCATCGCCACCAACCGGGCCCAGCCGTCGATCTGGCGGACGGCGGTCGGGATGCCCTGGCGGACGCGGTCGACCAGCGCCGTGGCCGCGGATGCGGAGGCGGTCGCCGTGCCGACCTCGAACGTGAACGCGCCGTCGACGACGTGGCCGTCGTCGCTCGACGTGCGCCACACGACCACGTACAGGCCAGCGGCGAGCGTGGCGTCGACCGAGGCTTCGACCGAGCCGGAGGTGGTACCGGCGCGCGGTGTCCCCATCGCCACGGGCGCACCGTCCTTGTCGAACAAGGTGATCGAGGCGGTCGCCGCGTCGACGCCCTCGTCGAACTGCAACGCGATCTTGTCCGGGCCGGTCGCCACGGCGCTGTTCGCCGCGGGGCTGCTGGAGAGCAGTTGGGCGTGGGCGCTGGCCGGGCTCCAGGTCCAGGCCAAGAGACCGATCACCGCCGCCACGACGAACCCGAGACGCGCCACGGCACGCCTGGACCTGGTGGCGGCGCGCGCGTCGACGCGGTCCGGCGGGGCGCTGCGCATCAGTAGATCCCTGCGGGTGCCACGCCGTCGATCCACGCCCGACCGAACAGCCACGCCAGCCGCAGGTTGTCGTCCGCGCGCTGCGCGGCCGGCGGCAGCACGGTCATGCCCATCGGGCGGCGGCTCGTCCACAGCATGGTCATCCGGCGCGTCTCGGCGCGCACGAAGTCCGCCGGCCACTGGTCCCAGCCGTACCCGAGGCCGAGGTCGACGCGGTGCACCTCGACCTCGCGTCGGCGCAAGTACGGCAACTCGGCGATGGTGCGGGTCGTGGAGAGCGCGTCACCTGTCCGATCGAACGCCTCGAGCGGCAGCGCGGCCAACGCGCCGTCCAGGCGGACGGACGCGGCGGTGACGTCGGCGAGGAGCTCGACCGCAGGGCGTCCGGCGCCGGCGTCGATGTCGGCGGAGCGCTGCTCGCGGCCGCCCGGGTACATCTGCCCGACCTCACCGCGCCCGGCGGCGTCGACCATTCGGCACACGGCCTCGGCGTTGCGTGCGAGGTGGGTGACGACGTGGCCGACCGTCCAGCCCGGCAGCAGGCTCTCCGCCCGCGCCTGGGCATCGGTCAGGCCGTGCAGGTAGGTCAGCAGCGCGTCGTGCGCCGCGGCCAACGACGCCAGATCCCGGGCCAGGTCGGCCGCGTTCGGGGACGTGCTCATCGGGCGTCCACCGTAGTTCCGGACCCGCAGCCGGTCGTCGTCAGCACGACAGGCAGTTGCCGGCCGGCTGTTCGCGGTGCGGGCCTGCGCCGGGCCGCCGGCGTGGCAACCTTGTCGGCATGAGTGGTACTCCTTCACAGCTCGGGATGGTCGGCCTCGGCCGGATGGGCGCGAACATGATCCGCCGCCTGCAGCGGGCCGGGCACGACTGCGTGGCCTACGACATCAGCCCCGACGCGGTGACCACGATGGAGGGCGAGGGCTTCCGTGGCGCACGCACCGCGCTAGAGCTGGTC
>CAZMHG010000323.1:0-3081 GCA_964565975.1 uncultured Ilumatobacteraceae bacterium
TCAGCCCCGCTCCCAGGCGGGTGGAGCCGCGCGTTGCCGCCAGGCGGCGCGTCGGGCGGCTCGCCGGGCTGGCGGTGCGCGCCGTGCCGATCGGGGCCGAGCCGAGCGCGCTGGTCGCCGCGCGGCTGTTGGCGGACGGCGCGTCCAGCCCGCCGGGCGACACCCCGCCGCGGCCCGACGCCGGCGCGGTACCGCCCGGCACGGGCGCCGCGTCGGCGCTCGGGGCCATGCCACACACGTCGCAGTAGCCGTCGAGGATCGTCCCGGTGCAGCCCGGCTGAGTGCAGGCCACGGCCCGGCTCATCGGGTCGCCTCGGAGGTGGGTGCTGCGGTACGGCCCGGCGTCCCGGCGTTGACGGCGTCGACGTAGCGCTGCACCGCGGTACGCGCCGCGGCGAGATCACACGGCGCACGCCACAGCTCGTCGGCGGCGCCCCGGTAGAGGTCGCTCAGCTCGGGGCTCTCCGCCCGGCCCTGCGCATCGGCCTTGTCGCGGAACGCCTGGACGAGTCCGCGCAAGTCGTCGCGTTCGGCAAGCGGCGCACGGAACCGTCGCTCGGCCTCGTCGAACGCCCGCCCGATGCGATCGAGCGACTCCAGCGCCGGGACCACCCGTGCGCGCATCGCCGCCCACGGCAGCCCGGCGACGTCCGACGGTTCGGGCAGGCTCAGCGCGTCGACCGAGGGAACTGCGAGCCGCGGCGGCGCGGCGATCTTGTCGGCGCAGGTCGCCGCGAGCGTACGGATCTCGGCCTCGCGGGCGCGAAGGTCGGTGAGGCGCGGCGCCGCCGCGGCCCAGACCGCGACCACCCGGTCGCGTTCGGCGGCCGCGGCCTCCAGCCGGGCGCGTGCCGCGGCGAGCTGTGGTGCGACGTCGGCCAGGTCGCCGTGGGCGGCGACGCGCGCCGCCAGCGACTGCACGGCGCGGACCTCGCTGCCGAGCTCGGTCGCCAGTCGCTGGGCAGTGCGCAGATCGGTGTCGACACGTGCCGCCAGCTCGGCGGTGGCCAGCGCGTGGGCTTCCACAGCGGTCAGTCGGGCCTCCAGGTCGGCGAGGTGACCGTCGAAGAGCTCGGCGGCGGCGACCAGGCCGGCGCCCAGAGGAGTGCCCAGGTCGTCGACCAACGGTGCCGCCAGCACCGCCGGCCGCTCGCGTCGATCCGCGCCCCGCAACGCCTCGACACGGTCGGCGATCGCCTTGCGGACGAGGAACAGCTCGTCGACGCTGCGCTGGATCGCCGGGTCACCGCTCGCGCGGGCCCGTTCGTCGAGTGGCAGGACGCGATCGGCCGCGCTCTGCAGCCACTGGCCCCACAGCTCGATCGATGCCGAGTCGTCGCTCATGCGGTCCGCCCGTAGATCGCCACCGGTGGCGTCGGCACCGAGGTGAACACCTTCGTGTCCAGCAGCCACTTGGTGTAGATCGCCGCCCAGCGCCCGTCGGCACGCATCGCCGCCAGCACGCCGTTGGCGGTGCGGGCGTTGTCGGCGTTCTGCTTGGCGATCCCCAACCCGTAGGGCTCGTCGGTGAACGCCGCGCCGACGACCTGCGTGTTCGGGTCCTGCACGGCGAACCCGGCGAGCACGGTGTCGTCGCCCGTCGTCGCGTCGGCCTCGCCCTGCTGCATCGCCACGAGGCAGTCGGTGATGTCGTCCTTGCCGATCACGACCAGGCCGGGGTGCTTGGCCGTGTCGCTGATCTCGTCGATGTTGGTGCTGCCGTTCGGCGCGCAGACGGTGGCCTTGGCGGCCTCCAGGTCGGCGACGCTGGTGAACCCGCTGTCCTTTTTGACGAGCACCTTCTGCCCGGCGTGGTAGTACTCGCTGGAGAAGTTGATCACCAGCCAACGCTTGCAGTTGATGGTCATCGTGTGGGCGACGATGTCGACGCCCCCGTTCGTCGGTCCGGCCAACAGCTTGGGGATCCGGTCTGCGTAGTTGATGACGCGGTACTCGATCTTGCTCGCCCCGGTCGGCCCGAAGATCGCCGTGGCAACCTGGGTCAGCACGTCGATGTCGAAGCCTTCGATCAGGCCGCTGATCGGGTTGCGCGACCCGAACAGCAACGTGTCCCCGCTGACGCCGACGATCAGCCGGCCCCGCTGGGCGATCGCCGCCATCGTCGAGCCCGACGGCATCGCGCCGGGCTGGGGCATCGGGGACGTCGGCTCGAACGAGCGGGTCGCGCCGCCGGCTGCGGTGTCGGCAGCCAGCTCGTCGGCGGTGCAGTCGCGCAGCGTCAGGGTGGGGGTGGCTGCGGTCGTGGCCGGCGTGCTCACCGTGATCGGGGGCGCCAGCGAGGCACTGGCACCGCAACCGGCAAGTCCGAACGCGACGGCCAGCGTGACCGCGACCGCCCGCCGGGCAGGGCGGGCAGGGCGACGAGACGGGCTGATCATCGGTACTCCCGCAGCCGCTGGGAGAAACCTCGCGAGACGACCAGCGCGGCGACCAGCCCGCCACCCACGACCAGGACCAGCATCAGCCCGCGCCCGCCGGTGGCGTCGTCCAACGCACCTTCGGCGACGCCGTCGATGGCGCTCAGTCGCTGCTCGGTCTGCGTGGCCAGCGCGGAGAACGCGCTGGCGACGTCGACCGTGCCGCCCTGGCCCAACGTGGCCTTCACCGCGCCGTCCCAGTCGCCACCGTCGTCGAGCGCGCGCATCTGCTGGTGAGCAGCCGTGTACGTGTCGATCGCCGTCGAGGCGTCGCAGGCCGCCGCTTCGAGCTTGCAGACCGCGGCGACGGTCGCCTCGGCCTTGGCCATCGACGCCTGCCAATCGGCCTCCTGCGCGGCGCCGTTGCCGCGAAACACGAGGGTCAAGGCTTCGTTGGCCCGGGCGTCGTACAGGTCGGCGCGGATCTGGGCGGTGAGGTCGGCCGTCGACAACGAGCCGGCCACGGCCGATCGGGCCGAGTCGTAGCGCGAGCCGGACAGCACCGTGACCGCGATCAACACGACGAGGAGCAGCGCTGCGGCGGCGAGGAGCGGCACGTTGAGCGCCCGGCGGAACCGCCGGGCAAGCCACTGGTTGGCGATGATCGCGAGGGCGAGCGTGCCGATCAGCGGGACCAGCGCGA
>CAZMHG010000323.1:3091-4125 GCA_964565975.1 uncultured Ilumatobacteraceae bacterium
GTTGTCCGCCGCTCCGGAGAGCTTGGCGTTGACGGTGTCACGCAGCAACTGCTCGGTCGCGCCGAGCGCAGGCAGCAACTGCGTGGCCAGCCGCTGGTGCGCCTGGCGCTGGTATGCCGCGCCGACCGGGAAGCCCTGGCGGTTGTTCGTGCGCGCCTGCTCGACCAGGCCGACATAGGTGTTCAGCTCGGTGTTCGCCGTGGCCAGGAGCACCGCCGCGGCGGCAGGCACCTGCCGGCCGACCTCGACCAGGTCCTTGGTCGCCGTGCCGACTTCGTCGAGGAACGCCTGGCGCGACTCGGGTCGTTCGAGGCCACCGAGCAGGTAGCTCTCGCTGGCCAGCGAGTCGGCACGCACGACGGCGACGCGGATCGCTTGCACCGTGCCGAGCGTGGACGCCGCGGTGCGCACGGCGCCGAGGTTGCCGTGGCGGCGGAGCACCCCGATCACCCCGAACACCGTGCTGAGCGCGATGGCGGCGACGAGCCCCCACGAGATCGCCTGCAGCCGCGCCGGCGTGGACGACAGCCGGCGCGCCGCCCAGCCAGTGGCGGACGGTGGTGATGCCGGGGGGCTGACAACAGTCACTGGGTCGGCAGTCTATGGAGTGCCGGCGGCAGCGTTCATCACGCCACGGGGCCGGTGCACGGGCGCCCTGCGCCGGTGCACCGGCGCGGTGCGCGCCCGTCAGTCGTTCGCCAGGAGCTGGATCAGGCTGCTGGTGTCCCAGCGCTTACCGCCGCGGGCGACGATCTGTGCGTAGAACTGATCGATCAGCGCGGTCGAGGGCAGCCTGGCCCCGTTGCGGTTCGCTTCGGCGAGGACGATCGCCAGGTCCTTGCGCATCCACTCCACGGCGAAGCCGAAGTCGAACTCGCCGCGGGCCATCGTCTTGCCGCGATTCTCCATCTGCCAGCTCTGCGCCGCGCCGTGACGAACCACCTCGACCACGGCATCGGGGTCCAGCCCGGCCTTTATCGCGAAGTTGATGCCCTCGGCCAGGCCCTGGACCACGCCGGCGATGCAGATCTGGT
>CAZMHG010000324.1:0-4121 GCA_964565975.1 uncultured Ilumatobacteraceae bacterium
GACATCCACGCCGGGCAGCGGGCGACGCGACCGGCGACGAAGTCGAGCGTCGCTCCGCAGCACACGAAGCAGGCGTTAGGGAGCTGCGCGGTGAAGTCGGCCAGCAACTGCTCCTGCTTGGGCGCACCGAAGGCGAGGAGCACCAGTTGGGCACCACTGGCAGCGATGTCCGCCAGACCGTCGGCGATGGTCGGGTTGGCATCGACGCCTGCTGCCGGGCCACCGCCGGCGCCCGGCGCGGCGTTGTAGCGAGGCGAACTGCGCCCGACGATGCGCAGCCCGGCGTGGGCCGTGGTCAGCTTCTCCGCGGACTCGGCGGTGACCTCGTCGGATGCGCCGAACAGGTACACCGGGGCCCCGGCGGCGGCGCAGCCGGCCATCAACGGGCCGACGAAGTCCGATCCGGAGACCTTCTCGCGCAGCGGCAGGCGCAGCAGCTTTGCCAACATCACCAGCGGCATGCCGTCGGCGAGGACCAGCTCGGCACGGTCGTAGACCGCCCGGAAACGAGCGTCCTTGCGGTACAGCACGAGGTGGTCGACGTTCGGTGTGACCACCACCGACGGGCCGCGGGTCGCCGCCGAGGTGGCCAGAGCGACGGTTCGCGCCACCGCCTGCTGCTCGTCCATGACGTCGACGCCGACGCCTCCGAACCACACCCGTTGGCGGACGCTCATCGGCGAGACGCTACCGCCGCCCGCTCGCCCTGCCGGCGCCCTGCCCGCACATGCGCGGCGGTCAGCGTCGGATGCCGCGGCGCAGCGACTGGATCCAGTCGTCGGCCTCGCGCCAACGTGCGTCGGCGTGCTCGCGGGCCGTCGTCGCCTGCCCACCGGCAGCCGGGTACGAGCCGAGGAACTTGACCCCGCCGTGCTTCACGCGCAGTGCGCGCACGGCGTCGGCGAGCAACTCGTCGGCGATGTGCGCATCGGCATAGACGATGAAGCAGTAGTCGCCGAGGCCGCCCTCCTTCGTGGGGCGCGACAGCAGGTTCGACAGGTTGATCCGCCGCGCGGCGAACTCCTGGAGGATGCTGATCAGGCTGCCGGGCTCGTCGGCGCGCTGGTAGACGACCAGGCACGTGCGGTCGTGGCCGGTCGGGGCCGGGATGCCATCGCGGGCGACGAGCACGAAGCGGGTCTGGTTGCCCGGATGGTCGGCGATGTCGGCGGCGAGGATGTCGAGGTCGTACGCCGCGGCCGACGCTCGCGGCGCCACCGCGGCGAACCCAACCCCAGATTCTCCGGCGATCCGCGCCCCTTCGGCAGTCGAGTTGGCTGCACGCAGTTCGGCCTGCGGCACCGTCCGGCGTAGGAACGAGTGGCACTGCGCCGACGCCACCGGGATCGACACGACGACTTTGACGTCGGCCAGCGACGTGCCCCGCGGCGCCAGCAGGCAGTGCTCGATGTCCAGCACGACGTCACGCTGGATGAGCAGCGAATGGTTGAAGGCCAGCTCGTCCTGGGTGAGGTTGACCGTGCCTTCGATGGAGTTTTCGATGGCGATGAACCCGAGATCAACCTCGCCAGCCTCGACCGCGTCGAGCACGTCGGGCATCGTGCGGAACAGCACCTGCTCATGCGCGGCGAGGTCCGCCTCGGTGGCGATGGCCTGCTCGGTGAACGTGCCCCGTGGCCCGAGGAACCCGAGGCGGAGACGGGGTGCCGGCATGGCCCCGAGGCTACCGACCGTGATCGCCGCGGCGCCGACGCGTTGCCTGCGCGGACGTGGCGCCGGCGCGTCTTGGACACGTCGGCCGGGCACACTGGTGCACCTATGGACGAGCACCGTCTGCGCGGTCTGCTGGACGGCGTGCGCGACGGTTCCGTCAGCGCCGACGACGCCGTCGCGGCATTGCGGACGCTGCCGTTCGCCGAGGTCGGCGACGCGCTGGTCGACCACCACCGGGCACTCCGCCAGGGGATGCCCGAGACGGTGTACGCGCCCGGGAAGACGGCCGAGCAGTGCGTCGCCATCGTCGGCGAACTGCTCGCCCATGACGACGGCCCGGTCCTAGTGACGCGCACCGACGGGTGTGCACGTGCCGCGCTGGACGAGTCGTTCCCCGGCGCCGAGGTCGCCGCCGGCGCGATGCTCTGGCGGGCACCCGAGCCGCGGCCGGAACGGGTGGTCGCGGTGGTCAGCGCGGGCACCAGCGACGTGCCGGTGGTCGACGAGTGCGTGCTCACGTTGCGCGCCAACGGCCTGCGTGTCACGCGCATCACCGACGTCGGTGTCGCCGGGCTCCACCGTCTGCTGGCCCGCTTGGAACCGATCATCGCGGCCGACGCGGTGGTGGTCGTCGCCGGGATGGAGGGCGCGCTGGCGAGCGTGATCGGCGGGCTGACGGCCGCGCCGGTGGTCGCCGTACCGACGAGCGTCGGGTACGGCGCATCGCTCGACGGGGTCACCGCGCTGCTGGCAATGCACGCGTCGTGCGCCAGCGGGGTGACCGTCGTCGGCATCGACAACGGTTTCGGTGCGGCATGTGCAGTCGCCAGAATGCTCCGGTGCCGGTGAGACCCGACGACCAACCCGACGGGCACCCCACACCTGCCCCCCGGCCGCGCACCGCGTGGTTCCATTGCTTCGCCGGGGTCGCCGGTGACATGACGCTGGGTGCTCTGGTCGATGCCGGTGCCGACGCGGCCGAGGTTGCCGCCACCGTTGCCGGGCTTGGCGTCGACGGCTATGCGTTGACCTTCGAGCCCGTGCTGCGCTGCGGCCTGTCCGCGACCCACGCCAACGTCGTCGTCCACTCCCACGTCGACCACGACCACGACGGCGACAACGCCGACCACGACGGCGATCACACCGACCACGACCACCACGACCACGACCATGGCGATCACCATCACGACCGCGACCACCACGACCACGGCCATGGCGAGCACCGGCACGGCGAGCACCGCCACGGCGAGCACCGGCCGTACCGCACCATCCGGGCATTGATCGACGGCGCCGACCTGCCGGCTCGGGTGCGCGACCGGGCCCAGCGGGTGTTCCGCGAACTGGCCGAGGTGGAAGGGGCGATGCACCGCATGCCACCCGACGACGTCGAGTTCCACGAAGTCGGCGCGCTGGACGCGCTCGTCGACGTCGTCGGCGTGTGCGCCGCGCTGGAATCGCTCGGCGTCGGCCGCATCGTGTGCAGCCCGATCACCACCGGCCACGGCACGGTGCGCGCCGCCCACGGGTCGATCCCCCATCCCGCACCGGCCGTGGCCGCCCTGTTCGCCCGGCGCACGGTCCCGGTGCGCGGCATCGACGAACCGCGCGAGCTGGCCACCCCCACCGGCGTGGCGCTGATGACGGCGCTCGCCGACGAGTTCGCCACCCTCCCGGCGATGCACGTGGAAGCCGTGGGCTACGGCGCCGGGACCGCCGAGATCGACGGCCGGCCGAACGTCGTCCAGGTCGTCCTCGGCAGCGAAACCGCGGCCGCACCGAGGACCCGACCGGCCGGGCAACCGGCTGTCGAACTGCAGGCCAACGTCGACGACGTGACCGGCGAGGTGATCGCCCACACGATCGCCGCCCTCCTCGCTGCCGGCGCGCACGATGCGTGGGCCACGCCGATCGTGATGAAGAAGGGCCGACCGGCACACACCGTCCACGCGTTGTGCGACTCCGCCGACGCCGGCCGCCTCGGCAGTGTGCTGGTCGCCGAGACCGGCACACTTGGCCTGCGCGGCACCACCGTGGAGCGCTGGCCGCAGCATCGTGAGGTCATCAGCGTGTCGGTCGGTGGTCACGAGATCCGTGTCAAGGTCAGCGCGCATCGCGTCAAGGCCGAGTACGACGACAGTCGCGCCGCGGCTCTGGCACTCGGCGTGCCGGTCCGCGAGGTGGTCCGCCGGGCCGAGCACGCCGCAGAACAGGCCACCGCCACACGAACAGGAACGACCACATGACCCCGCCGTCGATGACCCCGCCGTCGATTCCGCCCGTCATCGAGGTCGACGCACTGCGCGACCTGCTCGCCGGCACCGCCGACGTCGTCGTCGCCGATGTCCGCTGGTACCTGGACGGGCGCAGCGGCCGCGACGCCTACCTCGCCGGGCACCTGCCAGGAGCGGTGTTCGCCGACGTCGACACCGACTTGTCGGCCAACGTCT
>CAZMHG010000325.1:0-4112 GCA_964565975.1 uncultured Ilumatobacteraceae bacterium
TCGGCCTGGGCGGCCCAGAAACCGACGTCGTCGGCTGCCGCTTCGTCGTACATCTCGGTGCCCACGACCAGTGCCTGCGCCTTGAACGCGGCCGACGGCGGGAACCGGCGCTGCTCCCAGTGCAAGGCGTCGATGGCGTCGTGCGGCAGGTCCATGGTCATGCGCTGCAGAGTACCCCTGCGGTCCGGTTCGTATACTCGCCGGGTGCGAATCGGGACCGTGATCGGCACGCTGTCGGCGGCCGGTGTGGCGACGCTGATCGTGCTGTCGCAGATGTCCGACGACGAGCTCGCGCTGACCGCGGCGGAGACCACCCCGGTCACGGCGTTCGCCGGCGGTTCGACCAGCACGACGTCGACGTCGACCACCCGCCCGGCACCGACCACCACCAGCTCGACCACCACGACGCTGCCGCCGACCACGACGACCTCGTCGGCGTCGACCACGACGACCACCACGCTGGTGCCGATCAACCCGCCGGACGTCACGATCCGGATCATCAACGGCGGCGGCTCGAAGGGTGCCGCGGGGATGATCAAGGCGTACATGGCCGGTCTCGGCTTCGTCGTCCGCGCGGAGAAGACGGCCAAGCAGAACGTCGCCGGCACGACCGTGATGTGGGCGCCGGGCAAGGAGGTCGAGGCCCGCGGGGTGGCCGCTCGCCTGCCCGTCCCGGTGCAGAACATCGTCGAGGGCGTCGGCCCCAACTGGGACACCTACGGTGCCGGCAACGTGGACGTGCTGGTCATCGTCGGGCCGTAGCCCTAGCCTGCGCATGAACCGGCGGCCAGGAGGCCTCACGACAGCGGCGAGGACGGTTGATGGAACCGATTGACTACATCAGGGCGCTGATCCGGCGGTGGCCGATCATCGCCGTCGCCTCGCTCCTCGGCGCGCTGTTCTTCTTCGTCGGCACCGACCCGAAGCCGGCTCCCATCGAGGTCAGCTACCGGGCGACAAACACGCTGCTGGTCAACCAGGCCTTCAGCGGCAGCCAGACGCTGGTCGGCTCGATCACCATGGCCCAGGTGCCGGTGTTCGCCACCTCGGGCGAGGTGCCTCGGCGTGTCGCCGCGGCGCTGAAGTATCAGGGCAGCCCACCCGAGCTGGCCACGCAGGTCTCGGTCAACATCGACACCACCCAGAACGTCGTCACGTTCACCTCGGTCGGCAACGACCCCCAGCGGGTCAAGCAGATCGCCGACACGTTCGCCGAGACGACGATCGCCTATCTGGTCGAAAAGCAGGCCTCGGACCGGAACATCAAGCTGGAGACCGCCCAGCTGCGCGTCAGCAAGCTGGAAGCCGACCTCAAGCAGCGCAACCAGGGCCTGAACAACGACGGCAAGGACGATCCCGTGCAGGTCGCCCAGCGCGACGCCACCCAGCAGCTGTACCAGTCGGCCTACCAGAACCTGCTCCAGCTGCAGGACGCCGACTCGGCCGACGTCAACCTGACCCCGCAGGAGGCGGCCGAGCCGATCCGGCAGGAGACCAATACGTTCACCCTGCCGCGCACCCGCAAGGAGCGTGTCCCGCTCGGCGCGCTCGTCGGCGCGGTCCTCGGCGCGGTCGTCGCCCTGCTCGTCGAGCGGCTCGATTCGCGGATCCGCGACCGGCGGCGGGCGGAGGAGTCGTTCAACGCCTCGGTACTGTCCGAGGTGCCGGTGCTCGCCCGCCACCAGCGCGGCCGTCGGGTGCTCGTCGGGCCGTCGCACCACCATCCGGTCGCCGAGGTGTTCCGCTCGCTGCGCACGTCGGTCACGTTCCTTGCCACCGGCGGCGAACAGCTGCCGCCCGACCAGCCGCTCGGCGTGATGCTGGTCTGCTCGCCCGGTCCGGCCGAGGGCAAGACGACCACCGCGCTGAACCTTGCCGCGGCGTTCGCCGAGACCGGGCGCGACGTGGTGCTGATCAACGCCGACTTCCGCCGGCCGGCCGTCACCAAGGCAGTCGTCACCGGTGACCGGCCGCCGCTGCCCGGCGGGCTGCTGTCGGTCAACCGGCTGGCCCCCGACGACTTCCTGATCGACACCGACCTGCCCGGTGTGCGCCTGCTCGACCTGGCGCCGCTCGCGGCCAGCGCCGGCGACCTGACCCGGGCGACGGCGAAGATCGCCGAGAAGCTGCGCGAGCTGGCCGACGTGATCATCATCGACACGCCACCGCTCGAGGTGACCACCGAGGCGTTGGAGTTCGTCCCGATGTGCGACGTCGTGCTGATGGTCGCCCGCGTCGGGATGACCAGCACCGAGTCCGCCAAGCGGGCCGCCGAGCTGATCCGCTTCGCCGGCGCCAACCACGTCGGTGTCTGCCTGATCGCCGCGCCCGGGCACCGCACCGGTGGATCGAAGTACTACGACTACTACGCCGATGCCGGCAAGCGCGGTTGGCGCAAGAACCGCGAGGTCCAGCATCCTGTCGAGCTGGACGCGTTCGACGACGAGCCGTTCGGCGGTGACGGGGACGAACGCGGCGAGCTGGCCCGGCCGCGCTGGTCGCTGCACCACGGCGCCGAGCTCAGCGCGCCGGCCGGCCGCACACGCACGCAGGACACCGCCGCGACGCCGGCCACGGGGCCCGACGCGCCCGGCACCACCATCGCCGGCGCCACCGCCAACGGCACCGTTGCCGGCGACACGGTCACCGGCGGGACGGTCACCGGCGGGACGGGCGACGGCGCGACGGGCGACGGCGCGGTGGACGAGGACACGCTGTCGGCGCTCGACCGCTGGCTGACCGAGTTCGAGACGCGCAACAAGCCCGGCAGTGACGGCACCGGGACCTGATCCGTCGCGCCGCCCGGGCGCGAAGTGACCACGCCATGACCGTGCTGCAGTCGCCCGGCCGTGGCGCCGGCGAGCGCGACCCGATGTCGCGCCGTCCGCACGCCGATCGGCGCGGCCAGGCCGTGCTCGGCGTCGGCATCGTCGTCGCCGCGGCCTACCTGGCGACGGTCACCTGGGCGATGAACCGCTGGCGCTACACCACGTGGGTCGTCCTCCTGCTGCTCCCGCTGTTCCTGTTCGCCGGCCTGATGACCCTGCGCTGGGCGACACGGCGCGACGCCGAACCGATGGTCGGCCTGCTGGTCGTCGCGCTGGTGGTCAAGCTGCTGGCCAGCTTCGCCCGGTTCTTCGTGTCCTTCGAGCTGTACGGCTCGGGCGACTCGATGCGGTACCACGTCGAGGCCGTGGCCAAGGCGACCGAGTTCCTCAACCACCAGATCCCGTGGACGCGCATGGTCGTGCCACGGGTGGGGACGGAGTCGATCACCGACCTGACCGCGGTGATCTACACGCTCATCGGGCCGAGCCGGATCGGCGCGTTCGTGGTCTTCTCGTTCCTCGGCTACTGGGGGCTGTTCTTCTTCTACCGGGCGTTCATCACCGGGCTGCCCGAAGGCGACACGGTGGGATACGCACGGCTGGTCTTCTTCCTGCCGTCGCTGGTGTACTGGCCGTCGAGCATCGGCAAGGAAGCGGTGATGACCTTCGCCATCGGCTTGGCGGCGCTTGGCGCGGCTCGGATCTCGCGACGCGTCCCGGGCGGTTGGCTGCGTCTCACGCTCGGGCTGGTCGTCGGCGGCATCGTCCGGCCGCACGTGTCCGCCGTGATCCTGGTGGCCGTGATCGTGATGGTCATGTTCCGCCGGCCGATCGACGAACGGCAGGGCTTCGGTGTCGTCGGGCGCTTCGGCGGGATCGTCCTGTTGATGCTCGCCCTCGCGTTCGCCTTCGGCCAGACGGCCAAGTACCTGGTCCCGGCGTCGTCGGCGAACCAGGACCAGAGCAGCGCCGAGGTCATCGGCTCGGTGTTCGACCGGGCGACGTCGGGGACGTCGGGGGGCGGCTCGGAGATCGACCGGCCGTTGCCGAACAACCCGTTCGAGTACCCCTACGCGGCGTTCACCGTGCTGTTCCGCCCAGGCCTGTGGGAGGCCCGTGATCCGCAGAACCTGCTCGCCGCGGCCGAGACCACCGTGCTGCTCGGCGTGATCGTCGCCCGGCGCCGGAGGTTCCGCGAGCTGCCGCGCACCATGTTCCGGCGGCCGTACGTGCTGTTCGCCATCGTCTACACCGGGGTGTTCTGCTTCGCCTGGTCGGCGTTCG
>CAZMHG010000326.1:0-4107 GCA_964565975.1 uncultured Ilumatobacteraceae bacterium
GAGCGGGTGGGTCGATCGTGAACGAGCTCATGGTGGCCTTGGCAGGTGGCTTCGCCGGCGCAGGTGTGCTCCTGGTCATCAGGGGCTTCGTCGGTACGACCACGCCTCTGACGGCTCTCGTCGCCGAGCTCCATCGTCCACGGCGCGTGGAGGTGCCGATCGACCATCGTGGACGCGCGGTTCGATGGTTGGCGGGCTCCGGCTCGCCGGAGCGCGACCGCGACTTGGCGGTGTGCGAACGCGACGTCGCGCGATGGGTGCAGGACCGGCTCGTCTGGTCGCTTCTTCTTGCGTCACCCGGCATGGCGCTGGTGCTTCTGTCCGCCGGCGGCGCCAGCCTCGTCTCCCCGTTCGTGGCCATCGGAGCCGCCGCCGTCGGTGCGATCGGCGGGTGGTTCTACGCCCGTATCGACCTGGCCTCCGATGCCGACAAGGCGAGACGCGCGTTCCGTCATGGCCTCGCCGGATACCTGGAGTTGGTGACCATCCTGATGTCAGGCGGAGCTGGCGTCGAGACCGCGATGTTCGACGCGGTTGCCGTCGGACGCGGTGGACCGTTCCGCCATCTACGCGCAGCGCTGTCGGCGGCACAAGCTCGACGCGAACCTCCGTGGCGCGCTCTCGGCCAACTCGGCGATCGGCTGGGCATCGTCGAACTGGAGGAGCTCGAGGCCTCGATGACGCTCGCAGGTGGCGGTGCCCAGGTTCGGGACTCGTTGACAGCCAAGGCAACGGCGATCCGAATCAAGGACCTCTCGCAGATCGAGTCGGAAGCGCAGTCGCGTTCCGAGACCATGGTCCTCCCAGTCGCCCTGATGTTCGCAGGGTTCCTCGTCCTCATCGGCTACCCGGCGCTGGCCGCGCTCTCGTCGCCATGAGGCCGCTCGATCGAAGCCGTCGTGATGTTCCGGTCCGTCACGAGTCACGTCCAATGTCGACCGGCACAGAGGAGAGGAGCACCAGCCATGCTGGAACTACAGGTACAACTCTGGTCGGCGTGGCTTCGCGCTGCGGCGGCGACGCGGCAACGATGGGCCGAGGCCAGCGCCGAACGGGATCGTGGCGAAGTGACCGCGACGACTGCGCTGATCGTGATCCTGGTGATCGCAGCCATCGCCGCCGGCGGGGTGATTGCGATCAAGATCGCCAACAACGCGAACAACGTGCCCGAACCCTGAGGCGACGTGATCGAGGCGAGGTCACGGCCACCGTGCTCGTGGTCCCACTGGTGCTCCTGACGATGCTGTTCGTCGTGCAGTACGGGTTGGCGTACTACGCAAGGCAGGTTCTCGCCGGCGCAACGCAGGACGGAGCGTCTGCCGCCGCTCGGCAGGACTCGTCGCCTGAGTCCGGTGCAGCGTTGGCGGAGGACCTCATCGACGAGGGCGGTGGCTCGTTGCTCGATTCGTACTCGGCGTCAGGGACCTCCGATGGCCAGACGGTCACGGTCTCGGCCACCGGCGAGGTCGTCTCGCTCCTACCCTTCTTCGGGACGATCACAGTGAGGGCGCAAGCGACCGCCAAGGTCGAGTCGTTCGATCCCCAAGGTGCGCCATGAGGGAAGTGACCGAACGTCGGAGGCAGCACGAAGACCGCGGGTCCGCTGGCGTGGAAGCGGCCATCGCCGTCACGTCGCTCTTGCTCGTCGGCTTCTTCATTATCGGCGCGATCCGCGTCGTCGGCAGCGGCGGCGACGTCGATGCCGCTGCCCGTTCTGCAGCTCGTGCGGCGGCGGCGGAGTACGACCCGGGTTCGGCGTCGGCCGCAGCCGAGGCCGTCGCTGCGCAGACGCTGGCCGCACGAGGAGTCGCATGTCAGAACCTCGGCGTCACCGTGGATGGCGATCTGTCACCCGGCAGCGTTGTCGTGGTCGAAGTGACGTGCAGCGTGTCGCTTGCCGACGTGGTACTCGCCGGCTTCCCGGGCAGTCGCACGGTCGCCGGCCGTGGGGTGGAACAGGTCGATCTCGTTCGAGGAGGCCAACAGTGAAGCGCGTCGTCGCGCGCTGGGTACCGGCCGACGAGCGCGACCGCGGTTCGGTCATGCCGATGACCACGATCCTCGTCGTGTTCCTCATGTTCGGTTGCTGGTCGCTCGTGTCGGCCACCCAGCAGTGGTCAGCGCGTCGCGACGCGCATGCCGTTGCCGCTGCAGCCGCTCGCGCCGGAGCGCAGGGCGATCCGACCGCGCTCCGCTCCGGTGGCGTGATCGACGAGGCCGCCGCTGTCGGACGGGCCGAGGCGATCATCGCCGCTTCGGGTTACTCGGGCGACGTCTCCGTCGATGGCGAGACGGTTACCGTCACAGTCTCGGCCGGAGTCGACTACGCATTCCCCGCCCCCGGCTTCCCCGAGAGCGTGAGCGGTAGCGCAACGGCCGTCGCTCAGCGCGGGGTGACAGGGCAGGAGGGAGGCTGACGTGGCCCGACTGACCAATCGTCTTCGATCGCTCACGGCGCTGCTGGTCCTCCTTGTGATGATCGTTGGGGTACCGGCGTTGCTCACGCTCGTGGCCGGCTGGCCCCTTCCTCGAAACGTGCCTGACTGGAGCCGTATCTCGACTGCTCTCCAGCAGGGCGACATACCCGGCGAGACCGTCATCAAGGTGCTCGCCGTCCTGGTATGGATTGCGTGGGCTCAACTGGTGTGGGCGATCGGGTGGGAGCTGTCGATCAACGTGCCGCGCTCCAATCGAGGGCAGCGGGCCAGACCTGCGCCACTCGTTCCGCCCGGCGTCAGCAGAAGCGTCGGGCGCTTGGTCGCCCTGGCCCTGTCGATCGGCATCACGCTTGCATCCACGCCGACACCATCACTGGCCCGCCCCGTCGGTCCTGCTGGTGCGGCGCTACGAGCTGCTTCTCCCTCAACCATCGTCGTTGACGCGAGGGCACCTGCGAACGAGACCGCCGTCGAGCACGTCCGATCATGGTGTGTCGCGGACGGAGACAACCTGTGGGACATCGCTGTCGCTGCGCTCGGCGATGGGTCCAGGTCGTCGGAGATCATCGACCTCAACTGGCAACTGCGGTCTCCGCGCGACGTCCGAACAGGACAAGTGCTCCGGCTTCCCGCCGACGCAAAGGTGCCGGCAGATCGAGCGCCCTCGAGCGCTGCACCTGCGCCGTCGCGCGACAGCGACACCTACCTCGCTCCGGAGGTCGTCACCATCGTGCGGGGGGACACGTTGTGGGATCTCTCCGAGGACCGGATCGAGGAAGCGACGCATGCCCCCGCGAGCGGTCAGGAGACGATCGAGTACCTCGACGAGGTGATCGCAGCGAACCCCGAGACGATTGAAGACCCCAATCTCATCTTCCCCGGCGAGCAGTTCGTCCTCCCGGCGATTGGTGAGCCACCTGCGCCGATTGTCCCGGTACCCGAGAGCACTCCAGCTCCGGAACCGGCTCCGCCTGAGGCATCGCCGTCACCATCGACTTCAACGACGGTCGAACCTGACGCCCCCGTCTCCTCGCCCGTGCCAACCACTGCCACTCCGACGGATGCCGTGCCCGCCACCTCGGCCGCACCGCAGACGGGAGCACCTGAGCCGTCCGTCGCTCCATCGTTCAGTTCCGTCGGCGCAGATAGTGGGTCGGAGAGCACGATGCCATGGCTGGCTGGCCTGACCGGCGCCACCGTGCTCAGCGCCGGAGCGCTTGCGGCATACCGACGTCAGCAGCGTCGCCGCGCGGCACGGGGCGAGCGAACGATCCGCCGTGTCGCTGCGACCCATATGGAGACCGAGCGGGCGCTGGTGCGAGTTGGCGACGTCTCCTTCGTGCGCTGGGCGAATCAAGAGCTGGCTGAACTCGCGAGGGGACTTGCCCCGACCGACGTACGAGGAACACCTGTGGCCGTCGAGATGTCCGCCGAGCACGGCCTCGAACTGCTGTGGGATGAGCCGAATCCTGTCGCCCCGCGGCCGTGGGAGGCGGCCGATGGCGGATGGTCGTGGCGGCTGATCTACGACGCTGACCTCCACATGCCGGCCAGCCCCGAGACCGCACCGATCCCCGGTCTGGTCACCTTCGGCGTCAGGGACGGCGGGACGCTCTTGGTCAACCTCGAAGCCCTCGGTTCGCTCTCAGTAACGGGAGATGCCGCGGCG
>CAZMHG010000327.1:0-4103 GCA_964565975.1 uncultured Ilumatobacteraceae bacterium
GTCCCCATGCTGCTGGTCAGCCCGGCGTCGAGGATGCAGCTGTGCGGGTCGCCCTGGATGTCGCTCGACACGATCGGGTCCTCGGTGTACTTGAGGATGCCCTTCAGCGGGCCGCTCGACGCAGCCTTCTTGTACGCCGCGTTGATCTGGGCCGTGGTCGCCGGGGTCTTGAGGTTGACGGTGAAGTCGACGATCGAACCCGTCGGCACCGGCACGCGCAGCGAGGTGCCGTCGAGCTTGCCCTTGAGGTGCGGCAGCACCAGGCTGGTGGCCCGCGCCGCGCCGGTGGACGTGGGGACGATGTTGATCGCCGCACCACGGGCCCGGCGCAGGTCCTTGTGCGGGCCGTCGACCAGCTGCTGGTCGCCGGTGTAGGCGTGAACCGTCTGCATCAGACCGTTCTCGATGCCGAAGTTGTCGTCGAGCACCTTGACCATCGGCACGAAGCAATTCGTCGTGCAGCTGGCGTTGGAGATGACCTGCTGGGTCTTCGGGTTGAAGTCCTTGTGGTTGACGCCGTAGACGAACGTCGCGTCGGCCGCATCGCACGGCGCCGAGACGATCACCATGGGGGCACCGCCCTCGAGGTGGTACGCCGCCGTGTCACGCTTGGTGAAGAAGCCGGTCGACTCGATGACGACGTCGACACCGAGGTCGCCCCACGGGAGCTGCTTGGGGTCGCGCTCGGACAGGACGCGCAGCTCGTCGCCGTCGACGGTGATCCCGTTCTTGCTGACCTTGACGTCGTAGGGAAGCGTGCCGAGGACCGAGTCGTACTTCAGCAGGTGGGCCATCGTGTCCAGCGAACCGAGGTCGTTGACGGCGACGAAGTCGATGTCCGCGTTGCGCTGCTTGGCAGCGCGGAAGAAGTTGCGGCCGATGCGTCCGAAGCCATTGATGCCGACGCGCACAGTCATGGAAGGTCCTTTCGAAGGAAGCGATCGACCCCGATGGTAGTCCGCCCGGCGCTCATCGCCCCAGGTCCCGATGGCCGACGTTGACGGTGACACCACGTTTGCGCAGCCGTCGGGCCATCTCCTCGGCGCAAGCGACGCTGCGATGACGACCGCCGGTGCAGCCGAATGCGACCGTCAGGTAGCTCTTGCCTTCGGCCTCGTACCCGGGCAGGACCTCGACCAGCAGATCCTCGAAGCGGTCGAGGAAGGCCTGGGTCTGGGCTCGCTCCAGCACGTAGTCGCGCACCGCCGGGTCGTGGCCGGTGAGCGGGCGCAGGTTCTCGTCCCAGTGCGGGTTGGGGAGGAAGCGCACGTCCATCACGATGTCGGCGTCGATCGGCACGCCGCGCTTGAAGCCGAAGCTCTCCAGTGCGACCTGCAGGCGGGACGCGCCGTCGTCGCTGAAGGCCCGCAGGATCTTCGACTTCAGCTCGTGCACGTTCAACGACGTCGTATCGATCACCAGGTCGGCGGCCTCCTTGACCGGCTCGATGAGCGCCCGCTCGGCCTCGATCGACTCGACCAGACCCTGCCCGCTGACGTCCAGCGGGTGCTTGCGGCGCGAGGCCTCGTACCGCTTGACCAGCTCGCCGGTCTGCGCATCGAGGAACAGGACGCGAACGTGGTGACCGGAGCTGCGCAACGCCGACGCCTTCTCCAGCAGGTCGGTCTGCTGGCGATAGGTGACCAGCGCCATCCGCTCGATGCCACTCCCCGGCTTGGCGGCAAGCTCGACGAAGGTCTCGATCAGGGCCACCGGGAGGTTGTCGATCACGTACCAGTTGAGGTCCTCGAGCACGTTCGCCGCTGCCGAACGGCCGGCGCCGGACATCCCACTGATCAACGCGATGTCGGCCACGGACCGATCGTAGGAGACACCACGCCCGGGCGTCGGAGGCGGGGTCAGCGCTTGACCGTGCGCAGGTACAGCAGCCTGGGGATCGTCGCTGCCTCGGCGTACTCCTCGGCCTTGGCCAGGAACCCGGGAGGTGGCGCCGGTTCGTTCATCCACTCGAGGAACAGCCCGCGGGCCGCGAGCGCGTTCAGGTACCGGCTCAGCGGGCGGTGGATGAACGGGATGAACACGTCCTTTTCGACCTCTTCGATGGTCTCGTCCTCGACGAGGTATGGCCCGATGCGCCAGTACTGCTCGGGCGGATCGAGGACCTGGTCGTCGATCCATCCGCTGTTCGGTGTCTGCAGCAGCGGATGGTTCAAGAAGAAGCAGAACCTCCCGCCCGGCGCCAGGACGCGGGCAACCTCGGCGATCGCCGCGTCGACGTCGCGGATGTGCTCGAACACCAGGCAGGCGACGACCGTGTCGAAGGCGCCGGCGGCGAACGGCAATCCGGCAGCCTCCGCCCGAGCGAACTGCCCGCTCCCCCGCTCGGCGGCCACCTTGACCTGGTTCCAGGTGGGGTCGACGCCGATCACCGTGGGGCAGCCCAGCGCCGTGGCCAGCCGGCTGACCTGCCCGTCCCCGCACCCGACGTCGAGCAGCGAGGTCGCCCCGCGGATCTCGGCCGCGGCGAGCGGCAGGATCTGTTCGACGTACTCCGGATCGGCGCCGTCGGTGAACCCGTCGATCCACCACTTGGCGTGCGTCTCCCACAGATCCACGGCCGCAGCCTACGACCCGACGGTCCGGCCGGCGCCGCCCGCGCACCGCCGGTTCGGGCAGGGGTCAGGCGCCGGGCACGGCGTGGAACTTGGCGTACACGGCCTCGGCAACCGTGTCCGGCAGGAAGCTCAACGCCAGCAGATCGGCCAACTCGGCGCGCTTGACGGCATTGACCCCACCCATGGTCTGGACCAGCCGCTTGCGGCGCGCCTCGCCCAGCCCGGGGATGCCGTCCAGCGAACCGGTCGTCATCCGCTTGCCGCGCAGCTCGCGGTGGAACGTGTTGGCGAAGCGGTGTGCTTCGTCACGGATCCGCTGCAGCATGAACAGCGCCTCGCTGCCGCGGGGCACCTCGACCGGCGAGGACTGGCCGGGGACGAAGACCTCCTCGAAGCGCTTGGCCAGCGAGGCGATCGGGATCTCGTCGGACAGGCCGAGCGCGCGGACGACCCGCTCGGCGACGGCCAGCTGGCCCTTGCCGCCGTCCACCAGCAACAGCTGCGGCGGATAGGCGAACTTCTTCGGCCGGCGGCCGCCCTGACCGTCGACCAGGTCGTGGTCGAGAGGCTGGTCGCGTTCGGCCACATAGGCCCCGAGCCTGCGGGTGAGCACCTCTTCCATCGCCGCGAAGTCGTCGTTGCCGGCGACGTCTTTGACCTTGAACCGGCGGTACTCGCGGCGGTTCGGCAGGCCGTCCTCGAGGACGACCATGCTGCCGACGTAGTCGGTGCCGTGCAGGTGCGCCATGTCGTAGCACTCGATGCGCAACGGCGCCTCCGGGAGCTGGAGGATGTCCTGCAGCTCGCTGAGCGCGCGGCTGCGTGCGTTGTGGTCGCCCGCCCGGCGCAACCGGTGGCGGGTGAACTCCTCCTTGGCGTTGCGCGTCACCGTCTCGTGCAGGGCGCGCTTGTCGCCGCGCTGGGGCACGCGCACCTGGACGCGCGAGCCCCGCAGGTGCGCCAGCCACTCCTCGTAGGTGCCCACGGCGTCGCCGACCTCCGGGACGAGCACCTGCTTGGGCACCCCGAGCGGCGGCTCGTCGCCGTACAGCTCCTCCATCACCCGCTCGACCAGTTCGCCGTCGGTGACGTCCTCGACGCGGTCGAGGACGAAGCCCTTGCGCCCGACGACACGGCCGCGGCGAACGTAGAACACCTGGACCGAGGTCTCCAGGTCGTCGCCGGCGATGCCGATCACGTCGATGTCCTCGTTGCGCTCGGCGACCATCTGCTGCTTCTCGATCGCCCGCTGCACCGCTGCCAACCGGTCGCGGATGCGTGCCGCGCGCTCGTAGTCGAGCACTCCCGCAGCCGCGGTCATCTCGGCCTGCAGGCGCCGGACGATCTCGTCGGTATCGCCGTCGAGGAAGTCACACAGCTCGACGACCAGCTGGCGGTACGGCATCACGTCGATCTCGCCGACGCACGGGCCGGAGCACTTCTCGATGTGGAACAGCAGGCAGGGGCGACCAAGGCGGTGGTGCTGGTTGAACTTGCCGGGGCTGCACGTGCGGATCGGGAAGCTGC
>CAZMHG010000328.1:0-4068 GCA_964565975.1 uncultured Ilumatobacteraceae bacterium
CGCGGCGGCAGGCAGCGGCTTGGCCATCAGGCTGACCAGACTGCCGTAGCTCGTCTCCTGCCGGCCGACCTCGGCGAACCCGAGCCGGTGGTGGAACCGCAGCGACCCGTCGTTGCGCGGCCGCAGGTTGACCTCGAGCGTGAACGGCGCTCCGGGGCGCAGGGTGCGCGCCTGGCGCTCGACCTCGGCATACATCGCCGTGCCGCGGCCCTGGCCCTGGAACGCCGCGTCGAATGCGACGCGGTCGAGATACACGAAGTCGTCGTAGGCCCGGCTGAACCAGCGGTAGTTGTCGGAGCCGTAGCTCGTGCCGGGCAGCAACACCAGGCAGAACCCGGCGAGCCGGCCGCTGGTGTCGTCCTCGTCGGCCACGGCGATGGACGACGCGGCCAGCAACCAGGCCAGCTTGTCCTGCGACTCGTCACCGACGGCCGGCACGTTCTGCTGGTTGATGCGATGGACCGCGCCGAGGTCGTCCGGGGTGAGGGTGCGCAACATGGTCAGCTCCGTGGCGAGGCAGCGTCGATCAGCGCGGACTCGAGCTCGTCGATCTGGTGGTTGATCCGCCACTGCAGCCGTTGGCGCTTGACGGTCGGCAGCGCCGCGGCGACGGCCAGCGACCGCTCGATCTCGGCAACAGCCGCGTCGGCGCGTTCCCGGGGAGCGCTGCCTTCGGCGAAGGCGATCGAAAAGCCGGTGCGCAGACCGGCGACGCGCCGCTCGAGCCCGCGCCGGCCGAAGCGGTCGACCTGACGCGGCCGGCCGGTTGCTGGTGAGGTCGCGCCGGCAGGGAGCTCGTTCGGTGTCGCCCGGGAGCCGGCCGTCGGCGGCTCGTGAGCCGCACGGCCGGTGGTGTCGATCACGGTGCGCCCGGGGAAGCGCCGGCCGCGTTGCTGGCGAACCCACCCCACCAGTTGCGGCACGCGTCGCAGCTGGGCCTGCCCCTGCTCGCTGCGCAGGAAGTTGAGCAACGCCGCCGACGCACTGAGGGCGATGCTGGTCCGTGTCGGTCGTGTCTTCATCTCTGATCCCGAGACGAGGCCGGCGCGTGCCGCCCCCGACTCACGTCGCGAGGCTAGGCCGACCCGGCGCCGATGCCGCGGCGGGTCACCCGGCGGGCAGGCGCGCCGCGGCGAATGCGTCGATCGCCGCCAGCATCGCCGCCCCTGACGTGAACAGGTGTCCGGTGATCCCCACGCTCTGTGCGGCGCGGACGTTCTCGTCCAGGTCGTCGGCGAAGAACAGGTCATCTGGCGCGGCGTCGTACGCCGCGAGCACGGCCCGGAACACGGCAGGGTCGGGCTTTCGCGCGCCGTAGTACGACGTGGTACGCAGGTGATCGCCGAACAGGCCGGCGATCTCCGGCGCGAGCTCGGGGAGGTACTCGTGCACCAGCGGGCCGTTGTTCGTCAACAGCGACACCTGGCCGAGCTCGGCAGCCCGGCGCACGGCGGCGATCGAGTCCGGCCAGGCGGTCATCGCACTGCGCCGATTGGCGACCCATGCCTGGACCGGCACGTCGACGCCCATCGCCGCGACCCATGCCGCGTGGTAGGCAGCGCCGTCCGGGTAGGCGCCGGCCTCGGCGGCTTCCTCGCCACCCGTGTCCCACCACCGCCGGCGCAACTCGTCCAGGTCGTGGCCGGTGAGCGCCGTCAGGCCGTCGACGCGCACGCGCCAGTCGAACTGGTACAGCACATCGTCCATGTCGAACACGAAGAGCAGGCCCACAACCCGGCGAGCGTACGCCGGCCGGCGACGCCAGCGGCCAGGCAGGCGTGCGACGTAGCCTCGGCGGACGATGACGTACACGACGTACAAGCGCTGGCGGCTGAACCCCGGCACCACGGTCGCCCAGGTCGCCGCCCTGGTCGCCGACGGCATCGCACCGCACTACCGCACGCTCAGTAGCGCGGTCGCGCTCGGCCTGGAGGTGATCGACGGCGAACGCGCGGTCCTGGCGACGCAGCGCTGGCCGAGCAGGGCGGTCTTCGACGCGGCGATGTCCTCGCAGGGGTTCACCGCCTGGTGGGATGCGTATCAGCCGATCCTCCAACGCTGGAACGAGCTGGTCACCTTCGACGACGAGTGGGCCACCGAGGTGCTGCGTTGACCGGTCGGCGCACCGTCCTGGACATCACGCCGGACGCGGGCGCGGCGGTTCGCGCCGATCCCGAGCGACCGCTCGGCAAACCCACAACTGACCCACAGGTTCGGGGCGTACCTTGATGGCCATGACCGAGACACCGACCTCCCCGACCCAGCCCACGGCGATCTCCCGGCGCCGGGTCCTGGCATTGCTCGGTGCCGGTGGCGCCGGCGCCGTCCTCATCGCCCGCCAGGCCGCTGCCAGCACCACCAGCACCACGACGGCGGGAACGACCGCGGCGACGACTGCGGGCAGTGCGGTCACAGCGGCCACCGCCGCGTCGCCGACCGTGCCCGCCTCGCCGGTCGTCACACCGACGGAGACCGGCGGTCCGTTCCCGGCCGACGGGACCAACGACAACGGCGAGGGCACCGTCGCCAACGTCCTGTCCGACGCCCGGTCCGTGCGCTCCGACATCCGCGGCGACCTGGACGGCAACAACGTCCAGGAGGGCGTGCCGATGTCGCTGCAGATGCTCGTCGTCGACAGCACCGGCGCGGTGCAGCCCGGCGCCGCCGTGTACATCTGGCACTGCAACCGCGAGGGCCAGTACTCGCAGTACAACGCGGCGATGCTCGGCGGCGACTTCAGCGACTTCAGCTGGCTGCGCGGCGTGCAGATCGCCGACGACAAGGGACTGGTCACCTTCCAGACCATCCTTCCCGGCCGCTACCAGGGCCGTGCATTCCACATCCACTTCGAGGTCTACGCCGACGGCACCTACGCGACGAAGCGCCTGACCAGCCAGATGGGCATGGACGACGACCTGATCGACAGCCTGTACACCAAGGCGGCGGGCTACGAGAAGGCCTTGGCGACCGACACGAACAACGCCCAGGACAACATCTTCAGCGACGGCTACGACCACCAGCTGCTGAGCGTCAGCGGCGACGTCACCACCGCCCTCGCGACGACGTTCACCGCTGTCGTCTCGTAGCGACGACGCTCGTCACGGTCGTCTCGTAGAGACGACGCTCGTCACGGTCGTCTCGTAGCGACGACGTTCACACCCGGTAGGCGTCGAACACCGCGTCGATGCCCTTGATCGTGCGGATCACGAACTCGAGGTGGCCCGGATCGCCGAGCTCGAACTCGAAGCGCATCTTGGCGATCCGGTCCTTGCCGGTGTGGGTGCTGCAGGCGACGATGTTGACGTGCTGCTCGGACAACGCGTTGGCCACGTCGCGCAGCAGGCGTGAACGGTCGAGCGCGCTCACCTCGACGGCGGCGCGGAACACCGTGTCGCGCCGGGCGTCGTCCCACTCGACCTCCACCAGGCGCGCCGCCTGCTCGCCGGGCACCGGCGTGCAACAGCGCGACAGGCGCACGAGCACGTCGTCGAGACCCTCGACGTGGATCCCGGCGTGCCCACGCTGACGCTTCGGCGCGTTGGGGCGCACGGCGATGGGGGCCACGTAGTCGGGGTGCGCCTGGCGGAAGTTGCGCACGACCTTCTGGACGAACGTGCGGGCGTTGACGTGGTGCTCGCCGACGGCGGTCATCAGCGCCTCGACATCGACGTACGACGCGGCCTCGACCTCGCGCAGCAGCGTGGGGTGGTCCCACATCTTGGCGATCGGCAGACCTTCGCGGCGGAACTCCTTGGTCAGCTCGTCCCGGCCGGCCTCGAGCGCGTCGACACGGCGCTCGCGGCTGAACCATTGGCGGATCTTGTTGCGCGCCCGCGGCGAGCGCACGAACTCGAGCCAGTCGCGGTTCGGCGCCGCAGTGTCGACCTTTGAGGTGAAGATCTCGCACGTGTCGCCGCTGGCCAGTTCGTGGCTGAGGGGGACCAGTCGGCCGTTGACCCGCGAGCCGATGCACTTGTGCCCGATCTCGGTGTGCACGGCATAGGCGAAGTCCACGGGGGTCGACCCGACCGGCAGGGCGACGACCTTGCCCTTGGGGGTGAACACGAA
>CAZMHG010000329.1:0-4051 GCA_964565975.1 uncultured Ilumatobacteraceae bacterium
GATCCTGTGGGTGCCGGCCGGCGTGTTCGCCGGCGACCCGAGCCGTGGCACGGTGACGACCATGCTGCAACGCCGCGGTCGGCGCGCCCACACCGTGGTCGACCTGGATTGGCGACCGATGCTGTGGGGCGGCGACATCGACCGTGCCAGGGCCTGCGTGCAGGCGGCGCTGCCGTACGCGACGCTGGCGATCGGGAACCGGGCCGAGTGCGAGATGGCCGTCGGAACCGGCGATCCGCACCTGGCCGCAGACCGCCTGCTGGCGCTGGGACTGCAGGCGGCGATCGTCAAGATGGGCGGCGACGGTGTGCTGGTGGCAACGGCCGACGGCACGCGCGAGGCCATCCAGCCCAAGCGGGTCGAGGTCGTCTGCGGGCTGGGCGCGGGTGACGCGTTCGGCGGTGCGTTGTGCCACGGCTTGCTCAGCGGCTGGTCGCTGGCCCAATGTGTCCGGGCCGGGAACGTCGCCGGGGCGATCGTCGCCGCCCGGCTGATGTGCGCCGATGACATGCCGACGAGCGCCGAGATCGAGGAGGGGTTGCGTGGATGAGGTGCGCTTGACCGACGAGCAATGGTTCGGGCTGATCCATCGGCGGGCCACCGAGCCGTTCGCCGCGCTGGACGCGCTGCGCGGCCGGCCACGGCGGCCGCTCTTGACCGACGGCCGGCTGTTCATCATCGCCGCCGACCACACGGCGCGCGGCATGCTCGGCGTGCCCGGTCAGCCGTTCGTGATGGCCGATCGCCGTCGCCTGCTGGACGCCCTGCTGACCACGCTTGCCCACCCGGGATGCGACGGCGTGCTCGGGAGCCCCGACGTGCTCGAGGAGCTCGCCCTGCTCGGCGCGCTCGACGGCAAGCTGGCGTTCGGCACGACGAACCGCGGCGGCGTGATGGGCGCCCAGTGGGAGCTGGACGACCGCCCGACCGCGTACACGCCAGCGGAGATCGCGGACTGCGGGCTGGACGGCGGCAAGTTGCTGCTCCGGATCGCCGACGACGACGCCGGCACCGCGCCGACGCTGGAGTGGGCCGCGCGGGTGGTCGGCGAATCGGTCCGGCTACGGCTGCCGATGATGGTCGAGCCGCTGCCGTACCGGCACACAGCGCTGCCGCCGGCGCCGGGCACCGCCAGGTTGCTGGACGACGAGGACGCGCTGCTGCGAGCCGTGGCGATCGGCGCCAGCCTTGGGTTCAGCGGCGCGTCGACCTGGCTGAAGGTCCCCGCGTCGAGGGATCCGGCGCGGATGCTGGCGACGACCACACTGCCGGCGCTGATCCTGGGCGGCTCGCCCGGGCCCGACCCGGAAGCGACGTACGCCTCGTGGGAACGGGCGATGCAGGTGCCACAGGTCCGCGGGCTGGTCGTCGGCCGGGCGCTGCTGTACCCGCCCGACGGAGACGTCGCCGCGGCCATCTCCCGCGCGGCACGGATCGTGCGGCCATGAGCGCGCCGACCCTGTACCACCCGCACGGCACGCTCGCCGCTGGCGGCGCCGACATCGTGCTGACCCCGGACGTGGCGGGGTGGACCTACTGCGGTCTGACCGTCGTCGATCTCCTGCCTGGTGTGCCGCAGACGATCACGCTCGACGGTGCCGAGGCCGCGGTACTGCCGCTGTCGGCCGTGGCCGTGGAGGTGACGATCGACGACGAGGCCTTCGACCTGGACGGTCGCCACTCGGTGTTCGAGCGGGTCACCGACTTCGCCTACGCGCCGCTCGGTGCGACGATCACGCTGCTCGCCGCCGGCGGGGGACAGGTCGCGGTCCCCAACGCGCGGTGCACCAACCGGCTGGAGCCGAAGTACGGACCGGCCGGCGGCGTGGCGATCGAGACACGCGGCGCCGGGCCGGCGACGCGCCAGGTGACCAACTTCCTGAGCCCGGACACGTGGCCGCATGCCGACAAGCTGATGTGCGTCGAGCTGCTGACGCCCGACGGCAACTGGTCGTCGTACCCGCCCCATCGCCACGACGACTCGTTCGACTGCCCGGTGAACAACGAGGAGATCTACTACTTCCGCATCGGCAGGGCGGGGACCACCGAGTACAGCTCCGAGGGCTTCGGCCTGCACCGCACCTACACGCCAGACGGCCAGATCGACGAGCACATCACGGTGCGCGACGGCGACGTGTTCTGCGTGCCCCGCGGCTATCACGGCCCGTGCGTGGCCGCGCCCGGCTACCCGATGTACTACCTCAACGTGCTCGCCGGCCCCGGCGGCGAGCGGAGCATGGCGTTCTGCGACGATCCGGCGCATCACTGGGTGCGCGACACGTGGAGCGCGATGCCGACCGATCCCCGAGTACCGATGACCGACACCAACGGAGTGTGCTGATGAGCAAGCCCACCGCGGGCACCACCCGCATGACGACCGCCGCGGCCATCGTCCGCTGGCTGATCGCCCAGCGCACCGTGATCGACGACGGCTCGCGCACCGTCGAGGTGCCCCTGTTCCCGGGCGTCTACGGCATCTTCGGCCACGGCAACGTGACCAGCCTGGCGCTGGCCCTGCACGAGGCCGGCGACGCGCTGCCCACGTGGCGGGGCCAGAACGAGCAGGGGATGGCGCTCGCCGCGGTCGGGTTCGCCAAGGCCGCACGGCGGCGCCAGATCATGGTCGCCACGTCCTCGATCGGGCCGGGTGCGCTCAACATGGTCACTGCCGCGGGCGTGGCGCACAGCAACCGTCTGCCGTTACTGCTGCTCGCCGGTGACACCTTCGCCAGCCGAGCCCCGGATCCTGTGCTGCAACAGGTCGAGCACTTCCACGACCCGACGCTCACGGTGAACGACGCGTTCCGCCCGGTGACCCGCTACTGGGACCGGATCACCCGACCCGAGCAGCTCATCTCGTCGCTCCCGCAGGCGCTGGCGACGATGCTCGACCCGGCGACCTGCGGCCCGGCGTTCCTCGCGCTGCCCCAGGACGTCCAGGCCGAAGCGTTCGACTATCCCGACGAGCTCTTCGCCGTCACCGTGCACCGCCCGCTGCGGCCGCGTCCCGACGCCGGCCAGGTCGAGCGCGCTGCGGCGGTGATCCGCACGGCCAAGCGGCCGCTGATCGTCGCCGGGGGCGGCGTGCGCTACTCGGGCGCCGAGGACACGCTGCGCGCGTTCGCCGAAGCCCACCGCGTGCCCGTCGTGGAGACGGTGGCCGGCAAGGCGTCGCTCCTCGGCAGCCATCCGCTGAACGCCGGCCCGATCGGTGTCACCGGATGCGCGAGCGCCAACAACCTGGCGGCGATGGCCGACGTCGTGCTGTGCGTCGGGACCCGCCTGCAGGACTTCACGACCGGCTCGTGGACCGTGTTCGCCAACCCCAAGACGACCTTCGTCGGGATCAACGCGGCACGCTTCGACGCGATCAAGCACCGCTCGGTGCCCGTGGTCGGTGACGCATTGGTGGCGATCGACGAGCTCGACGCGCAGCTCGACGGCTGGACGTCGGCGGCGAGTTGGGTGAAGACCGCGGCCAAGGAGCGCGCCGGCTACCACCGCTACGTCGACTCGATCGCCGCGCCGTCGGCGGTGGCTGCGTCCGGGCTGCCGACCTACGCGCAGGTGGTCGGTGTGGTCAACCGGTGCCAGGATCCGGGCGACTACGTGCTCACCGCGGCCGGTGGATTCCCCGGCGAGTTGAACAACGGGTGGTCTGCGCCCTCACTGAACAGCTTCGACTGCGAGTACGGCTTCAGCTGCATGGGCTACGAGTTGAGCGGTGCGTGGGGGGCGAAGATGGCCCGCCCCGACGGCGAGGTGATCTCGTTCTGCGGCGACGGCTCCTACCTGATGATGAACAGCGACCTGTACTCGTCGGTCCTCGCCGGGCACAAGCTCATCGTCCTGCTGTGCGACAACGGCGGATACGCGGTGATCAACCGGTTGCAGGTCGGCCAGGGCGGTGAGCCGTTCAACAACCTGCTCGCCGACACCCGCCATGTGGGGCGACAGCCGGCCCGCGTCGACTTCGCCGCACACGCCGCAGCAATGGGCTGCGACACCGAGCGGGTGGCGACGATCGCCGAGCTGACCGAGGCCCTCGGCC
>CAZMHG010000330.1:0-4049 GCA_964565975.1 uncultured Ilumatobacteraceae bacterium
AGGAAAGAGCGACCCAAAAAGCTCTGCGGCAGTGTGCGACGGACCCGCATCGACCACGACACGGTCGAGTTCCACCACACCGTGCTGGTACCGGCGGCGTTGGCCGACCTGCCCCGTGTGGGCGTGACGCTCACCCTGCCGGGCAGGTTTCGGTCGTTGCGTTGGTACGGGCTCGGACCGCACGAGAACTACCCCGACCGCGCCGGTGCGGCGATGGTCGGGGTCTGGACGGGCGAGCCGGACGAGCCGCCGTACGCCGTGCCCCAGGAGTTCGGGTTGCGTGGCGAGTGCCGCTGGTTCGAGTTCATCGACCCACGTCGAGGCGACGTCGTCCGCCTCGACGCGGTCACCCCGAATGCGCTGTCGGTCTCGGCCACGCACTTCACCGCGGGCGACCTGTTCGCCGCGACGCACGCGTCGGAGCTCACCCCGCGCAAGGACCTCGTCGTCTGCGTCGACGCGGCGCACCGCGGGTTGGGCACGGCGTCGTGCGGGCCCGACGTGCTGCCCCAGTACCTGCTCGCCGCGGGGCGCTACCAGTTCGCCTACCGGCTCACGCTGCGCGCCGGCGCGTAACCCGTCACCGGCTCAGCGCGGGCGGCTCAGCTTGCCGGGCTCAGCGCGGCGGGTCGTCGGGGTTCGCCGGGCGGACCCTCAGATGGCGGTCCTTGGCGGTCTTACACGAACCGTCGCGCAGGTCGAATCGCCAGCCGTGCAGCGTGCACACCATCGTGCACTCGTCGACCAGCTCGCCGAACACGGTCAGGTCGGCCTGTCGATGTGGGCAGGTGCGCTCGACCATGTAGTCGCCGATCCGGATCTCCTGGTCGGCAATGCCACCACGATCGGGGTCCAGCTTGCGCTGCGCCTCGGCCTCGGCGCGGCGCATCCGCTCGACCGACAGCGACTTGAAGAAGTTGTAGACGTACTCGTTGAACGGGCCGGCACGCCACGCCGTGAACCGGGCCGACAGGAACAGCGAGTCGCTCCAGTCGACGGCGCGCTCCTTGGTCACCGTCTCCACCAGGCGGCGGTCGATCTTGAACCAATAGGAATGGCTCTCACCGGCGAACTCACGCACCTCGCCGGCGCCGCCACGGAAGTCGAGGACCATCGACAGGTTGTTCGCGGCGGGGACCGCTCGACCGGCGTCGTCGGTATCGACGCAGTGCACCACCACGCAGTCGTCGATCGCCGCGCACAGCGTGGGCGCCATCGCCATCAGCGGCTCCCACCATGCCTTCAGCGTCGCCAGCAGGTCCGGTGTCGGGTCGGCCCACGAGTCGCGCTCTGCCGCCAGGTAGTCGCTCCAGTCGGCCTGGTAGCGGCGCAGGTAGCGCTCCTTGTCGGAGAAGATCGCAGCGACCTCGGTGTCGGGCATCGGGTGCACGACACGGAGCTCCGAGGGCGTGATCTCGATCTCGGTACCCGGGATGGCCAGGATCCCGTGCCGACCGGCGGCGCCGAGGCGAGCCATGAAGCTGCGCTGGTCCGGGAAGATCGACAGCTCGTCGCCGGTGATCATGTTCAGTCCCCACAGCGCGGGGTCGAGGAACGCCGGCGGCCCGGCACTGGGCACGACGGCCCGGGCGCCGATCGCTTCGACGTAGCGCATCGCCCGGCCGAACTGGTGCTCGACCTTGTCGTCGACCAGCTCGCGCATCCGCTGCGGCGGCTCCTCGTACACCATCGGGTACCAGATCGCACCGGAGTACTGCAGCCAGTGGAGGTCGACGGGGCCGTGCGCGGCAAGCTGCGTGAGGTCACTGGTCCGGCAGTCGTTCTGGTTGACGATCCGGCCGGTGCCGTCGCTGACAACCATCGCCGAGTCGCCGCCGGGGCCGTCGGTGATGCTCGTCTCGCAGTGGATCGCAACCGTCAGGTGTGGCCCGAGGGCGATCTCCTCGCCGTCGACGGTGTTGACGAAGTTGTGGAACCCGAGCGAGCGCATCTTGCGCTCGAGCTCTTTGGTCGGGTAACCGGGGATCAGGACGGTGGTGTCCTTGTTCATGTTGCGCGTCAACCACGGCACGTCGAGGTGGTCGGCGTGGAGGTGGGTGATGTACAGGAAGTCCGGGTTGGTGATCCGATGCATCAGCTCCGGGCTGAGCTGGTCGTTGCGTGGGAACACACACCACGAACCACGGAAGGCGGGAAGGAACCACGTATCACAGGCGATCGACCCGTCGAGAGTGTCGATGAGGATGCCCGCGTGACCGATTGACGTTGCACGCACGGTTCCACAGTAACGACGCCGATCGCCGAGTCACCCCCGCCGCCGGGCGGTTCGGGGCCGGCGCGCTGTGACTTGCGACAAGGGACGTTCGGCCCTACGCGGCGCGGCAGAGCGGCCGGCGAGGTGCTGCAGTCCGCCTCGGGAGGGACCCGGGGACCGCCCGAGCGGGTCAGGCGACCGGCGGGTCGGTGTACTGCTGGCCGGCGCGGCTGACGTGCTCGGTCCATGCCGACCCGTCCCAGTAGCGCAGCTCGAAGCGCCCGGCCGGATCGGCGTACCAACCGGCCGGCACGGCGGGCCGGGCCGGTGCCGGGGTGTGCTGCTGGTACGGGGTCGCGGTCTGGCTGCCGTACGCCGCCGTGGTCTGCGCGCCGTATGCCGGCTGGGCGGGCGCCGGCTGATATGCGGACCCCGCGGTCGACGCGGCACCGGTCGAAGCTGTCGTCGATGCGGGCGTCGTGTCGGCGCTGGTGGCCTGGGTGGCCGGTGCCACGCGCAGCAGCGCGCAGACGCTGTTGTCGGTGCCGTTGACGACGCCGATCACCTCCCACCCGTCAGCCTGCTCGTTGAGCGCGTCGGCAAGGGCGGCTGCATCCGGCGCGGAAATGCTGCGGTACGAGCGTGCGGTCGACATGGGCGTGAAGGCTACTGCCCAGTGCTCGTCGCCCGCCGGGGAACGGCGAATCAGCCCGGCTTGACCAGCGCCTGCACGTCGGCGGCGGTCGGCTTGCCGTCGTACACCACGGCGCCGTCGCGCAGCGCGATCAGCCGGTCGACCTGATCGAGGAAGGTCAGCTCGTGCGTGGCGACGAGCAACGTCGCGCCGCTCCGGCCGGCGTTGCGCAGGAGCCGCAGGAGCGCTTCCTTGCCGGCTTGGTCGAGGCCGACGAACGGCTCGTCGACGAGCATCACCCGCATCGGCCTGATCAGGCCGATGGCGATCGCCGCCTTCTGGCGCAGGCCGCGGCTGAACGTCGTCGGCAGGTCGTCGCCGCGATGGGCGATGCCGAGCGCCTCGAGCAGCGGATCGGCGGCGTCCTGCCAGTCGGCGTAGCCGTGCAGCCGGGCGGCGTACTCCATGTGCTCGCGCACCGACAGGTCCTCGTAGAACGTCGGCGTGTCACTCAGCCAGCTGACGTCGGCGCGGGCGGCAATCGACCCCACCGGCTCGCCGAAGATCGTCGCCGATCCGTCGGTCGGGTCGAGCAGCCCGGCGAGCATCTTCATCAACGTCGTCTTGCCGCTGCCGTTGTGCCCGACGAGCGCGATGCGGTCGCCCTCGTGGACCTGCAGGTCGAGCGCCTCGAGCGCCGGGCGGTCACCGTAGGTCTTGGTCAGGTTCGACGCCTCGATGGCGTACGGGGATGTCATCTCAGTGTCTCCGGGTGTCCGTGTCACGTGCGGCGGCCGACACGCCTGGTAGCGGCCGGTTGGGGTCGTAGTTCCGGCCTTCGTTCATGAACTGGCGGAAGCGGGCGCGGATCGCGTCGCGCTGGCGGACCCAGAACACGACGAGGGCCACGATCAGGAACTCGGCAACCGCGCCGCGCACGGCGCCGGCGACGAGTGATTCGTGACGGTTGTACGCGGCACGCACGAACAGCGTCGGGGCGACGCCGACCAGGCTGACGAGCAGCGGCCAGACCAGCCGGATCGCGCTGCCGAAGCCGGCCATCTCCGGCGGCATGAACGCCTGGGTCGAGTTGGCGCTCAGCTGGTCGGGGGCGTCGCGCACGACGCTGACGACGCCGCCGCACGCGCCGGCCAGTGTCGCCGGCAGGGCCACGATGGCAATCGGCCACAGCGCCGCCGT
>CAZMHG010000331.1:0-4045 GCA_964565975.1 uncultured Ilumatobacteraceae bacterium
CCGGCAAGGCCCGACACCGACGAGGCCTCCGATGAAGCCACTCCCGGTGCACACGGTGCCCGGCACCGACTACGTCCTCGTCGACTACGGCGGCCTCAACGGCTGCCGGTTCCGGTGGCAGCTGGTGCCGGTGAACGGGATCGCGTGGACCCCGCACCAGTTCGAGTCCACCGACGTGATGGCCGCCTTGCCCGAGGGGCGTGGGACGCCGACGATCGCCGCCGCACTCGAGGTCGCGCGCACCGTCGACGCCGAGGCGGGCCCATGAAGTCGATCGCCTCCTGCGCCGTCTACGCCATCCCCGGCGTCGACCACAAGGTCCTCGTCGACTACCAGCACGTCGCCGGCTGCCCGTGGCGGTGGGAGCTGGTACCCGTCACCGAACCCGGATGGGTGCCCAGCCGGTACCGGTCCACCGACGATCTCGCTCGCTACGTCGACAAGAGGATCCCGAGCATCGCTGCCGCCCTCGAGGTCGCCCGAGCCGTCGACGCGAATGCGACATCGGCTGTAGCGATTCCACAACCGATGTTGGAAAGCGGGTATGACCAGGGACTTCGCGAGCCGTGGCCGGATCACCCGACGCTCGACCTCGGAGACCTGACGTGAACGCCCGAGAGGCCGCTCTGCTACTCCAGGGCGACGCTCGCGACCAGGCGCAGTTCGCCCGGCGACAGGTCGGCGACTACGGCGCTTTCGGCGATTGCTGCTGGCACACTCCCGCCGAGTTGGCCCTCTTCCAGCGCACGTCCGCCGTCCTGTACGCAGCGGCCCGCGAGGCGTACTGGTGGGCGACCGAGTGGCCCGAGCTGGACGAGTTCGGGGAGCCGAAGTCGTGACCGCCGCCGAGAAGCTCGCGCGGTTGCAGATCCGGGCGGCGATCGCTGCCGAGTTCGCCGAGGAGTGCCGCGACATGGGCGACCCGGTCGACGAGGTCATCGAGTGGCAGGCCGTGTCCGCCCACATCTCGCGCGCCGCCCGCGACGCCTACAACGAGCTGCGCCGCATGGACCGGGTCCTCGACGGGATCCTCCGAGATGCCCGGGGCGCGACGTGAACCGGGAAGCGGCCCGCCGCGCGGCGCGGGCGTTCACCGAAGCCGAGAAGGACGAGACCGCCGCCGCTGTCTTGCGCCTCGTCAAGGCGATCCGCGCCGAGGTCCGACCCCGGCGGCTCGACCCGATCCCAACCGGGCCCGACCCCGTGGAGGCACACCTGTGACCCCTCTCTGCACCCACTGCGGCACCCGCCTCGTCTACTGGCGTGCCCTCGACCGGGTCCCGTTCGAGAAAGGCGCCGTCAAGGACCAGCGCCTCTACGGCTGCACCGCCTGCCACCGCGTCTACCGGGTGACGTGGACCCTGTGGCGCACCGGCGCCATCGAACACCTCCCCAGCGACAGGGAGTGGCGACGCCTCGAACTCGTCGCCCCCGGCGACCACCAGGAACCACCCACGCTCGCCGAACGCTTCGCCGAAGCCGTCACCACCCTCGGACCCGTCGTCGACATCGACCGGCTCCGGATCGCCCAGCTGATCGCCGGCTGGTGGAACGTCACCGACGACTACCGCAACGCCCAGACCGCCGTCGCGAACCTCCCAGGGTTGAACTGGCGGACCGCTGGCCGAGGCATCGACGACGCCACCGCCCTCGGCCTCATCGACATCGAGGACCGGCCCGCCACGAAGAAACCGCCGTCGGAGCCTGGTTACGAGAAGACCCGGCCGGGTGCCTACCGCTGCGACCAGTGCGGGGCCACCAAGGGAACCGCCCGCGGCCTCGGGTCCCACATGCTCACCCACCAGCCAGCGACGTGCGACCTGTGCGACTGGTCGGGGACCGCCGCCGAGTTGCGGGCCCACATCAAGACCCACCGCACCCTCGACTGTGCCTGCGGCTGGACGGGGCCGGCCGCTGAGATCGGGTTGCATCGCCGCTGGCACTGCCCCAACCGCACCGAGGCATCGTGAGCATCACCGACGCCGAACGGAACCGGCCCTACCCGTGCCCGACCGAGGGCTGCCCCGGCGAGATCCGCTGGTTCGCCCCGGACTCCTGGATCTGCGGCGCCGAGCTGGCCGTCATCGACCCGGTCCTCGTCGGCTACGTCGTCACGATCGCCCTCGACCGGGAGCAGCGGGCGCGCGACGCGTGGCAGACCGCCGAGAACGCCAAGGCATCCGCCGCGTGGCGCGCCAAGGAAGCCCAACGGCAGGCCCGACCGCCCGTCCCGACGTGGCTGTACCGCATGTTCGACTCCGCCGGCCAGCTCCTCTACGTCGGGATCACCTCCCAGCACCTCGAGGCCCGCTGGTCACACCACCGATCGAAGTGGTGGTGGCCGCTCGTCGCACGGCGCCTGGTCGAGCTGCACCCGTCGCGCGACTCGGCCGCCGAGGCCGAGCGCCGGATCATCCGGTCGGGCGCATCGATCGCGAACCTCGACCAGCTCGACGGCCAGGCCTGGCACGACCAGCACGCACGCGAGGCCGCCTACCGGAAGCGGGTGGGCGCGTGAAGTCCGAGTGGACGCCCCTGGCGACCGACTTCTTCCGGCACCCCGCCGTCTTGGCGGTGTCGCCGGCAGCCAAGCTGCTGTTCCTCGCGTCGCTGTGCTACTGCCAGCACGGCCTCAACGACGGCGAGTTCACGGCCCAAGCGGTGCGGATCTTCGCTGCCGAGGCCGACGTTGATCCCGAGGCGGCCGACGAGCTCATCGAGGTCGGCCTGTGGGTTGACAAGACCGGGGGGTATGGTATCCCTGGTTGGTCCGAGTGGAATCGTCCAGCTGAGCAGGCCAAGCGTCGCCGCCAGCTGGACCGGGACCGCAAGGCTGCAGCACGGGCGCAAACGTCCGGTCGTGCTGCTTCGGGTGGCTCACAAACGTCTGAGCCATCCGGTGATGTTGGCCCGCAAATGTCCGGGTCGTCATCGGTTGGGGGTGGTCCGCAAATGTCCGGGCCACCCCCCTTGTCGTTACAGATGTCCGCGCGGACGTCCCGCGGACCGTCTGCGGATGTCGTCGTGCCAACGTCAACGTCAACGACAGAGAACTACCCCTCATCGTCGTCAACTACTTCACCAGGAGCCGCGGCCCCTGTGGATGACGACGACAGGATCCGGGTCGCGCTCGAAGTGCTCGCCGACCGGCGCACCGCCGACAACGCGCCCCGCAACCCGAAGAGCTACCGAGCCCGCTGCCTCGCCAACTTCCCGGCCGAGGGCGTCGTCGATGAGGCCAAACGTCGCCTCGTCGACTACCCGGACCTGACCGCCGCCCAGCTCGCCGACGTCCTCGCCGGCAACACCACCGTGCTGGCCACAGCCCGCCGCGCCGAGGCCGACCGATGAAGCCGCCGTTCGCCTACTACGGCGGCAAGGGCCGGCTCGCCCCGTGGATCGCGTCGCTGTTCCCGGCCCATCGGGTCTACGTCGAGCCGTTCGCTGGCTCGGCCGCCGTGCTCCTCGCCAAGGCGCCGGCGACCCACGAGATCCTCAACGACATCGACGGGAACGTCACCACGTTCTTCCGAGTACTCCGCGACCGCCCGGCTGACCTCGAGCGCGTCTGCCGGCTCACCCCCTACGCCCGCGAGGAGTTCGAGCTGTGCTCACCCGACCTGGTGGCCGCCGACGTCGACGACCTCGAGCGGGCCCGGCGGTGGTGGGCGAGGACCTCGATGAGCTTCGCCTCGACCGGCACCAACGCCACCGGGTTCTCCAGCTCGATCCTCCGAGGATCCAACAACGCACGCTCGATGGCCAACCGCGTCGACCGGTTTCTCGCTGTCGCCGACCGGCTCCGCAACGTCACGATCGACAACCGCGACGCCGTCGACGTCCTCGCCCGCAACGACGCACCTGACGCTGTCGCCTACCTCGACCCGCCCTACCTCGACGCCACCCGCACCAGCTACCGGGACGGCCGTCGCCCGGCCGGCGACTACGCCCACGAGATGCAGGGCGAGGACGACCACCGTCGCCTCGCCGAGGCCGCCCGCCAGTACTCGGGGACCGTGATCGTCTCGGGCTACCCGTCGCCGCT
>CAZMHG010000332.1:0-4038 GCA_964565975.1 uncultured Ilumatobacteraceae bacterium
GAACCGGGCGACACGTTGCACGGCGACCGGGTCGGTGGCCTGCGGCTGGTGGTGGTCCAGCCGGACGGCAAGCCGTCGATGGCGTGGGCCGAGTACGCCCGTGGGGCGCGGCCGGCCGACGGCGAACGGTTCGGCGCATGACACCTTCGCCTCGTGCACTCGCCTGGCGATGCCTGCAGCGGATCGACCACGACGGCGCGTTCGCCAACCTGCTGGTGCCCGCCCAGCTGGCGACGTCGGGGCTGGATCAGCGTGACCGGGCGATGGTCACCGATCTGGTCTATGGCACGACACGGCTCCGGCGCCGCCTCGACGCGTCGATCGATCGGTTCATCCATCGCCAGCCCGAACCGGCGACCCGGTCGTTGCTGCGCCTCGGCGCGTACCAGTTGGACCAGGGCGTCGCGGCCCACGCCGCGGTCTCCGAGACGGTCGCGTTGGCACCGAGCCGCCAGCGGGGGTTCGTCAACGCGGTGCTGCGGTCGATCTCGCGCACACCCGTCGCCGACTGGCCGACCGAGGCGATCCGTCTCAGCGTCCCTGACTGGATCTTCGACCGGCTGTCCGACGAGCTCGGCCACGAGCTGGCCGTGTCGGCGATCGAGGCGATGAACCGCCCGGGCACGCCCACGGTACGCGCCGATGGGTACGTGCAGGACCGCGGCTCGCAATGGGTCGTCGACGCGGTCGGCGCGGCTGTGGGCGAGCGGATCCTCGACGTCTGCGCCGCACCCGGCGGCAAGGCCACCGGCATGGCCGCGGGCGGCGCTTTCGTCGTCGGTGCCGACCTTCAACCTCGGCGCCTGGGGCTGCTGGCCAGGAACGTCGCTGCGCTGGGCAGCGACGTCGTCGCCGTCGCCGCGGATGGCACCCGCCCGCCGTTCGCCGACGGCCAGTTCGACGCCGTGCTGCTCGACGCCCCCTGTAGCGGTCTCGGCGCGCTCGGCCGCCGGCCCGATGCCCGCTGGCGGGTCACGCCGGGCGACGTCGACGAGTTGGCCGCGTTGCAACGGGCGATGCTCACCGCGTCGGCCGCGCTCGTGCGGCCCGGCGGGCGGCTGCTGTACAGCGTGTGCACGTTGCTCGCCGCGGAGTCCTTCGACCACCCGGTTCCTGACGGTTGGACGGTCGACCGCACGCCGCCGGCGGGGCCGTGGCAGGCGGTGCGCGACGGTTGGCGGCTGACCCCCGACGTCGCCGGGACCGACGGGATGATCATCATCCGTCTGCGCCACCAGGGGTAGGTTGCGGAGATGGCCGAATCCGCCACGTTGCTCGCCAAGGTGCTCACGGTCAGCGACGGTGTCGTGCACGGCACCCGGCAGGACGCTGGTGGGCCGGCACTGGCCGCGCTGCTCGCCGAGCACGGCTTCCAGGTCGTCGAGACCAGGGTCGTTGCCGACGGTGCGGGCAGCGTTGCCGGCGCACTCGTCGAGATGACCGACGGGTTCGCCGGGGCCGTCGTCACCACGGGCGGCACGGGCTTCGCGCCACGCGACCAGACGCCCGAAGGCACCCGGCAGGTCGTCGAGCGCGATGCGCCAGGGCTGGCCGAGGCGATGCGTCTTGTCAACCCGCTCGGGCGCCTGTCGCGCGGTGTCGCCGGCGTGCGCGGCGCGGCGATCGTGCTCAACACCCCCGGCTCGCCGAAGGGTTGCGTGGAACAGCTCGCCGCGGTCATCGACGTGCTGCCCCACGCACTGCGTCTGCTGGCCGACACGCCCACCGCCCACTGACCGTCCCGGGCGAGACCCCTGGCCGGCGGCGCCGCGGCCGTTAGCCTGCACGGCGTGCTCAGGCTGGTGCTGCCCAAGGGGTCGCTGGAGAAGGCGACGCTGGAACTGTTCGCCGCGGCCGACCTACCGGTCGTCCGCTCGTCGTCGGTCGACTACAAGGCCTCGATCGACGATCCGCGCATTGCCGAAGTACGCATCCTGCGACCCCAGGAGATCCCCACCTACGTCGCCGAGGGGTTGTTCGACATCGGGATCACGGGGCGTGATTGGGTCGAGGAGACGAGCAGCGAGATCGTCTCGTTGGGCGAGATGAAGTACTCCAAGGCGACCTCGCTGCCGATCCGGGTCGTCGTCGCGGTCGCCGGCGACTCGCCGGCGACCTGCGTCGCCGACCTGCCCCAGGACCTGCGTGTCTCCACCGAGTACCCACACCTGACCCGGCGGTTCTTCGACGCCCGGGGCATCCGCGCCGACATCCGCCTGTCCTACGGCGCGAGCGAGGCGAAGATCCCCGACATCGCCGACTGCATCGTCGACATCACCGAGACGGGTCGGGCGCTGCGCGCTGCCGGCCTGCGGATCATCGACGAGATCCTGGTCAGCTACACCGAGGTGGTGACCAACCCGGCGAGCTACGCCGATCCCGTCAAGCGCCACGCGATGGGTCAGCTGATGACCTTGCTGAACGGAACGCTCGACGCCCGCGGACAGGTGCTCGTCAAGCTCAACGTCGCCAAGGCGAACTTCGACGCGGTCGTCGCCCTGCTGCCGTCGCTCGGGTCGCCGACCGTCAGCGAGCTGGCCGACGGTGGCATGGCCGTCGAGACCGTCGTGGCCAAGGCCCGGATCAACCGCCTGATCCCCGACCTGAAGGACGCCGGGGCGACGGCGATCCTGGAACTGCCGATCTCGAAGATCATCCCGTGACCGTGACCATCCCGTGACCGTGATCATCCCGTGACCGTGCCGATCACTGTGCCGATCACCGTGCCCGTGCCCGTGCCCGCCGGCGTCGCCGGCCGGGTCGACCAGTTCGACGACGCCACCGGGTTGGGCTACGTCACCGACCCGCAGGGGACGCGTTACCGGTTCCACTGCGTGTCGATCGCCGACGGCACCCGCACCATCCAGGCCGGTGCGCCGGTCAGCTTCGTCGTGGTCCCACGTTTCGGCGAGTACGAAGCGACGGCGGTCACCCACCGGTGACCGACTGCTGCGGCGACGCGGCTCAGTCCGCGTCGGGCCATGCGGTACCGGCCGCACCCTTGATCTGCACGAACGCCAAGCGGATGTTGCTCAACGCCTGCTGCAAGGTCGCGGCCTCCTCGCCCAGCCGGGCGCCCAGCCCTTCGACCAGGCAGGCGACGGCGTCGATCGCCAGCGCGGCCTGATCGAGCGACGGCGGCGCGGCCGAGAGGTGGATCGCGGCGAGCTCGTACAGACCCATCACGTGATTCGTCACGACGACCTGTGCCGGCACGGACTGCAGCCGCTGACGTGCATCCTCCATCGCCGCATGGGCGTCGTGCAGGGCGGATTCGGTGTCCTCGTCGGGCAGGCCCGGCTCGGCACCGGTGGCATCGTGGCTCACCCTTGGTAGCCTACCGGCCGACAAATCAGCGAAGTGTGGGCCTCGGCCCCCGCCCGGCCACCCCAGGTGCGTCCGGGTCCCGTACCGCTCAGGTCGCGGCGTCTCTCGGCGCCTCGTCGTGCGTGGCCCCGGTGGCTTCGTTGCAGCTGCCGGGAGACCGGCCCGACACACGGAGGGGTATCCCCACTTGAACATCACGTCTGCCTGCGCCACGCGGAGCTTGTCATAGCACCGCCGCAGCAACCAGAGCACCGGTTCAACGAGCGCATTCGTGCCCGCGAGGTACGGCTCATCGGATCGGACGGCACCCAGTTGGGCATCAAAGCCCTGCCCGAGGCGTTGACGCTGGCCCGCCAGCAGGACCTCGATCTCGTCGAGGTCGCGCCGATGGCCAACCCGCCGGTGTGTCGGATCATGGACTACGGCAAGTTCCGCTACGAGGAGAGCCAGAAGGCCAAGGAGTCGCGCAAGAAGAACGTGCAGGTGTCGATCAAGGAAGTCCGATTCCGCCCGAAGATCGGCAAGGGCGACTTCGAGACGAAGGTGCGCCACCTGCAGCAGTTCCTCGGCGAGGGGCACAAGGTCAAGGTCATCCTGCAGTTCCGTGGCCGGGAGATGGCCCACCCGGAGCTCGGCTCGAAGATCCTCGACGCAGTGCTCCAGCAGGTCGGCTCGGCAGGCAAGGTCGAAACCCAGGCTCGCCTGGAAGGT
>CAZMHG010000333.1:0-1284 GCA_964565975.1 uncultured Ilumatobacteraceae bacterium
CTTCTGCTGCGCCATCGCGGCAAGGCGATGTCGCGCCAGCAGATCCTCGACCACGTCTGGGACTTCGACTTCGACGGCGAGAGCACCGTGGTCGAAACCTTCATCAGCACGCTGCGCCGCAAGCTCGACACGGGCGGTGCCACGCTCATCGAGACCGTCCGCGGCGTCGGGTACCGACTCGGTCGCTGATGACTCTGCGCACCCGCCTCCTGCTGATCGCGGCGACGCTCGCAGTGGTGATCGTCGGCGCGGGAACGGTCGTGTGGCAGCTCAACCGCACGGCGCAGATCCACGAGCTCGACGAGCGACTGGACCTGCTGATACCGGTCGTCACCGGCCCGCAGTTCACCGTCGACCCGCCAAGGGACTCGACCGGCGACACCGCCGGCTCGCCGGCGCCCGGCGACACCGGCCAGACGACGACCGACGACACCCTGCCGACGACCGATGCGCCGACCGATGGGACGACCGGAACGAGCGAACCGGCCAACCCGCTGAGCGAGGCATACGTCGCCGAGCTGATCGGCGACACCCGCCAGGTGATCGCCGCGTCACAGCGCTCGGATTCGACACCGGCAGTTCCCGACGTCGCCGCCGGCCGTGACCCGGGCGACGCGACGTACGCCACGGTCGGGTCGATCACCGGCACCGGGTCGTGGCGGGCGACGATCGTCGCCGCACGCAACGGCACGTTGCTGCTGATCGCGATCCCCCAATCGGCAGTCGATGCCACGAGCCGGCACACCTTGGTCGCCCTCGGCGGGGCCGGCGGTGTCGTCGCGCTCGTGCTGGTGCTCGCCGGGTGGTGGGTGACCCGGCTTGGCCTGCGCCCGATCAGCCAGATCACCGCAGCTGCCGATCAGATCGCGGCCGGAGACCGCGAGGCCCGCGTCGACCAGCAGGACGGCCGCACGGAAGCCGCCCGCGTCGCCAAAGCGTTCAACGTGATGCTCGACGAACACCAGGCCGCGGAGACTCGCCTACGCAGGTTCGTGTCCGACGCGTCGCACGAGTTGCGCACGCCCGTGGCGTCGATTCGCGGGTTCGTCGAGCTGTATCGCGCCGGTGCGCTGGACGACGGCACCCAGCTTCCGGATGCAATGCGCCGGATCGGTGCCGAGAGCGTGCGGATCTCGCGACTCGTCGACGACCTGTTGCTGCTCGCCCGCCTCGACGAGCGCCGGCCGATCGAGCGCGAGCGCGTCGAGCTTCGCCAGCTGCTGGATGACGCCGCGCTCGATGCGTCCGCGCCGCCTCCCAGCCGGCAGGTCACTGTGTCGGTCG
>CAZMHG010000333.1:1294-4032 GCA_964565975.1 uncultured Ilumatobacteraceae bacterium
CCCCACGGAGCGCCCCGTCGGGGGGGCCCGCACCCCCGGCGCCGCACCCCCGCGGGTTGTTCCTGGGGGGGGCCGCGGGGCACTTCCTGCCCCCCGCCCACGAGGCTCGCCTGCGCCAGGTCGTCGCCAATCTGGTGACCAACGCGCTGGTCCACGCCCCGGGTTCGACCGTGCGGCTCAGCGCGGCGAACGCCGACAACGGGCGCTGCGTCATCACCGTCGCCGACGACGGACCGGGCTTCGCGGGCGCCGAGCAGGCCTTCGACCGCTTCTGGCGGGGCGACGCGTCACGTCAGCGGGCCAGCGGCGGCAGCGGCCTGGGTCTGGCGATCGTCCGGGCGATCGTGACCGCGCACGGAGGCGAGGTCCGCATCGACAGCCAACCGGGTCACGGCACGTCGGCCGTCGTGCTGCTCCCCCTCAGCCGCACGGGCTGAAGCCACGATGTGGTTACCGAACGGCAGCCCAAGGCGACAGCGACCAGGACGCGACACCGGTCCGATCGAATGACGTGCCCCGGCGCTTCACGTCAACCGTCCTCAACGCGCTAGGCGATCCTTCGAGCATGGCGGTCTCGCCAGGACGACCCGAGCCTGCTCAGGTGGTCCCAAAGGCCATACACAGCCGCGATCACCAGCACCAACAGCGCAACCTGGCCCAGCCCGACGAGGCTGGCCAGGAGGAACATCAAGAGCGTCGAACCCCACGTGATCCGCCGCATTGATGCAGACGCTACCTGACTCGCGGGAACCGCGGTGGCGCATGAACTGGCCGACTCCCGGTGACCTCGAACCATGCACCGAGGTTGGGACTGGTGCTCGCGTCGAGTAAGGCCGCAGTTCCGGATGGCGTTGACAGCTTGATTGGGCGGCGGATACTTTGCGGTGGTACAAGTGATCCGTCGGTAACCAGCGGACTTCGGGCAGACCAGCCGCTGATCGCCAACCGGTCACAGATCAACGGCCAGCTGGACGGAGCTTGCATGGGCATGATCAGCAGTGCGTTAGGTTGCACCCACTGCGAGTGGGCGTCCTGCAATTGAAGACCTCACGGTGGATAGCTCGAGTTCTGGGGCCTTCGCTGAGTGCTTGCCTTGCTGTTGTCGGCGGCTGTGCCGATCAGCCCGGTCAGACGTCTGCCAAGCTCTCGACGTTACCGCGAAGCTCAGACCCTCCCACTGTCCTGACATTGCCTGGGGAGTCGCGCAAGGAGCTTGGCCATCGCATCTACGGCGAGTGCCTCAGCGATCTTGGTTTGTCTGTCCACGACGACGGCACTGGAGGATTCTACATCGACGACCCAAGTGGTCGCCTCTTCACGGACGCTGTTCGCACAGAATGCGAAAAGCGGCTGAAGGCCGTCGGCCTGGGAAACCGGCCACCGACGACGAGCGAGCTCAAGGGCTTCTTTGCAGTTATCGTCACATGGGCGAAGTGCGTCCAATCCCTCGGCTACGATCTACCGATCACGGGTAGTGAGGCCGAGTTCATCGCCTCGATGGGAGAAGTAGGTCCCATCGACCCTGCGCCACTGCTCAGCTCCTTGGCCGAGGCCAAACTGACGGCGCTCTACGACCATTGTCCTCAGTACTAGCTCCATGCGAAGGTTTGTCCGTTCCTCGGCTTCACTTCTCGTGATATGTATCTTGCTCATCGCGTCATTCCTCGCTGGCCGAGCTGCCGTTGACGAGCGCCCGACAAACGTGCCGGTGGCAACAACACAGTCGGTTACGGCTCGGCCTGGTTCGGTGATCGATCAGGGGCCGGCCAGGGTACTCGCGAGCTGGCCACGAGTCAGCTCGCTGCTCAACCGCTTTGCCGGGACGATCACCAGCTCAGCGCTGACATCCGGCGCTGCCCGTTTCGTCCACGCTGGCGATGAGATCTACTCAGTAGATGAACAGCCCGTGGTGGTTGCGCAGGGAGATGTGCCGAGCTACCGCGTGCTCCACCCCGGCGACAGTGGTCGCGACGTTCGACAGCTGCAGACGTTGTTCATCACGCTCGGCTATCGAACAAGATTGGCGACCGGCACATGGGACGCGGAGATGTCTGACGAGTTCGGTAGGTGGGCCGCAGCTACCGATGCACCGAGATCCACCGATCCGATCTCGCTGCCGCTCGGGGCAGTCCTGTTCGTCCCGCGGCTGCCGGCGAGAATGGCCGCAACCTCGGCGTTGTCCGTTGGTCGCACCATTTCCGACGACGCGACGTCCGCTGAGGTGCTCGCCGATACGCCACAGTTCGTCGTTGACCTCATCCCCAACACCGCCAACTCCAGGGATCTGCCGGCCGGCCTGAAGGTCAGCGTCGACGTCGGTACCACCGAACTCCTGTTCCGGTCAACAGACAAGCAGAACCTCCAGGAGTCCGGCTCGACATACGCGGATCTCGATCCGGCGCAGGAGACCCTCGCCTGCGACAGTTGGTGTGATTTGCTTCCGACGGACAAGCCTTCGCTGTGGCCAGGCACTGTGGAGTACACCCCAGAGACGTCAGGAATCGTCGTACCGGTCGCCGCGCTTTTGGTGGACGCCGAAGGCCAGACGCAGATCATCGCGGCGGACACTGGCAAGCGCATTCGCGTGCGGGTTGTCGCCCAGTTCGGAAGCACGGCGGTCGTGGACGGCATTGCCGACGGTCAAGTCGTCCGCCTCCCCACAACAGGTTCATGACACTCGCTGGCACGCTCACGGGGAAGGTCCTGGACTTCCAGGCAGTCACCTTTTCCTACCGGCG
>CAZMHG010000334.1:0-4029 GCA_964565975.1 uncultured Ilumatobacteraceae bacterium
TGATCATGCACATGCAGGGCGACCCGAAGACGATGCAGCTCGACCCGCGCTACACCGACGTGGTCGCCGAGGTGGCGGCGTTCCTGCGCGACCAGGCGGCAAGCGCTCTCGCTGCCGGCGTGCCGTCGGTGATGGTCGATCCCGGCATCGGGTTCGGCAAGACGACCGCGCACAACCTGGCGCTGTTGCGCTCGATGCCGCTGGTCGACACGCTGCCGGTGCTGGTGGGCGCGTCGCGCAAACGGTTCATCGGCGAGCTCACCCGGCGGCCCGCGGCCCGGGATCGTGACGCGGGCTCGATCGGTGTGCACCTCGACTCGGCCAGGCGCGGGGTGGCGATGGTGCGGGCCCACGACGTGGCCGGGCACGTTGCGGCACTGGCGATGCAACGAGCGCTGGCGTGAGGGTTCGCCTGGACGATCGTTCCACCACCCCGCCCACGGCGTGGGAGTTCCACGGTCTGCTCGACGAGCAGCGCGCCGAGGCGCTCGGCGACGTCGTCGGCTGTCTCGCCGCCGCCGAAGCAGCGGCAAGATCCGGCCGATGGGTGGTGATCGCGGTCGCCTACGAAGCGGCGCCGGCGTTCGATCCGGCGATGCGCAGCGCGCCCCGCCCGCCCGCCGGCACGCCGTTCGTGTGGTGGGCGGCGTTCGCCGAACGGCGCGCCGGCGCCTCGCTGGACGTGGTCGCCAGCCGCGTCACCGCGCGCCACCGGGCGCCGAACGTGATGGCGTATCCGGACGCCGTGCGCGACGTGCGCCGGCGCATCGCCGAGGGCGACGTGTACCAGGTCAACGTCACCGACCGGTACCACGGCAGGTACACGGGCACTCCGTTCGAGATGTACTCGGCGCTGGTGTCCGTGCAGAGCTGCCAGTTCGCGGCGTTCATTGATGCCGGTGACCGGGTCGTCGCCTCCGCGTCGCCGGAGCTGTTCGTGCGCTGGGACGGCGACACGATCACGTGCCGGCCGATGAAGGGCACGGCGGCGCGCCATCCGCGCCCGCAGCGCGACGTCGAGGTGGGCGACGAATTGCGCGCCTCGGTCAAGGACCGGGCCGAGAACGTGATGATCGTCGACCTGCTGCGCAACGACCTGTCCCGCCTCGCCCGGCTGGGCACGGTACGTGTCCCCGAGCTGTTCGCCCTCGAACGGTACGAGACCGTGTGGCAGCTGACGTCGACGATCACGGCGCAGGCGCGTGACGACGTGGACCTGGTCGACGTGTTCCGCGCCACCTTCCCATGCGGCTCGGTGACCGGCGCACCGAAGATCGCGGCGATGTCGATCATCGCCCAGCTGGAGCGCGAACCGCGCGGGTTGTACTGCGGGGCGATCGGTTGCCTGGCGCCGCCCGGTGCGGGCCCGCGGGCCGTGTTTTCCGTGCCGATCCGCACCGCGGTGCTCGACCCGGTCGCGTCGACGTTCGTCTACGGCGCCGGTGGGGGCATCACCTGGTCCTCGGACCCGGCCGCCGAGGACGACGAGGTCCGCGCCAAAGCCCGCATCCTGACCCGCTCGCAGCGGCCGTTCCGGCTGCTCGAGACGATGCGCCACGACGCCTCCGGCGTGGGCAACCTGGCGGACCACCTCGACCGGATGGAGGCCGCGGCGCGCTGGTTCGGGTTCCCGGTCGATCGTGACCGGGCGGCCGCGGCGGTCGCCGCGATCCCGCCGGTCGACGCACCGCATCGGCTGCGCCTGCTGGCCGGGCGTGACGGCGACGTGCATGTGGAACAGCACCCGCTCGACGACGTGCCGTCGCCTGTCCGCCTTGCGGTGGACGACCAGGCGACCGCGTCGGACGATCCGTTCTGCTGCCACAAGACCACCTGGCGGCGTCAGTACGACGACGCCCGCCGGCGGTTCCCCGCGGCGGACGACGTGGTGCTGGTCAACGAGCACGGTGCGGCGATCGAGACCACCATCGCCAACCTCGCGTACCGCATCGGGCAGGACTGGTTCACCCCACCGCTCGCCGACGGCGGCCTGGCCGGCATCGCCCGCGGCCGGGCGATCGCCGCCGGCAGGTTGGCCGAGCGCAGCATCGCCGCACGCGATCTGGCTACGGTCGACCAGGTGGCCGTGGTCAACGACCTGCGCGGCTGGCGTGACGCGGTGTTGATCGGCTGACGCCGGGCCGGAGACCCGACGAGGCCGGCGAGGAAACGCCGGTGTCGCCATCGTGGAGGTCGAGCGAGGTGATCCGGCACCACGGACTTGCTCTGGCTCGTCGCGTCGTGAAGGCTGACGGCGTGATCCACGCGCGGACGCTTGCACACCTCGGCCTGCTGTGGCGCGCCGACATCCAACCGCCGGTGCAGGAATCGTCCGGCGTGTCGGCGTGGACGGTGATCCTGATCGTCCTCGCCGTCGCGGTGGTGTTGGCGATCGCCGGCTACGTCATCAGGCAACGCCGCCGTACGTGAGCGCGCCGTGAGCGCGAGCACGTACCTCGCCGCGCTCGGCTGGACCATCGTGATCGAGGTCCCGATCTACGTCGTCGTGCTCGGCCCGCTGGCCCGCCGTCTCGGCGCTGCGCCGTGGCCGTGGACGAGCGCGACGATGTTCGCCGTGGTGGTCGACGTCGTGTCGCACCCGATCGCCTTCCTCGCGCTCCGCCCGGCGTTGCGCACCGTGCTGGGACCGACGGCGGCGCTGGCGGTCGTCGAGGTCGCGGTGCTGCTGTTTGAGGCGTTCGCCGTGTTCCGGGTGCGCCGTGACCCGTTCGTCGCGGTCATCGCATCGGCGCTGGCAAACCTGGGGTCGCTGTCGATCGGGATGCTGATGTTTGGCTGACCCCGAAGCGCCGCGGGCTGCCGGCCCACCTGGCGTGCGTGCCGAACATGTGGTCCCACACCGGCAGGACCACCGCGAAGTTGGTCCGGTCGTGGCCGATCTCGTGGTGCGTGCGGTGGGATGCCGGCAGCACGACGACATCGAGGACGCGCCCGCCGGGCACCAGCACGTCGGCGTGGGCGAACCAGGTGACGACCGATGTCGCCGCGGCGACCAGGCCGATCGCGTCGACGCCGACGCCCGCCGCTGCGGCGATCCCGTAGGGAACGCTGACCGACAGCAGCAGGTCGACCGGATGCCACCGGTAGGTCGTCCACCACCGCACCCGGTCGGAGGCGTGGTGAACTCGGTGGAGCCGCCATAGCACCGCGTTGACGTGCATCGCCCGGTGCAGCCAATACGCGGACAGGTCCACCAGGACCAGGGCGACGACGAAGCGCAGCACACGCGGGCCGGGCACGGCGACGGGCGAGAACCGGTCGAGCCGCTGCAGCAGCCCGCCGACGATCCACCCGGCGACGAACGACACGGTCAGGGTGCCGGCGAACCACCCGCCGGCGCGCAACGCGTGGCGGCGGGAGGTCGGGCGGCGTTCGGACTCGGGGCTGAGGTGCTCCAGCGTGGCGACCACGGTGGCTGCGGCGATGGCCAGGCCGATGCTCGTCACCGGTGCAGTCTGGCACCGCCGCCGCGGCGCGAACCGGCGTGCGCGTCGTGGGAAAACGGCGAGATCCCGGGCGGCGCCGTGGGGGGAGCGGCGCGACCCGGGATCGATCGCTTGGCCCGTGGTGGGCCGGGGGAACCTGGATCAGGCGGCCGAACGCGCCTTGCCGGTGACGGTCTTCTTGACGGCGCTGACGACCTTGGCGGCAGCCTCGGTCGGGCGCTCGCCGGAGACGACCTTGGTCTCGATCGGGCGGACGGCCTTGACCATCGAGCGGACGAACGTCGCCCGCTCGGCGACGACGCGGGCCTGCAGCTTCAGACCGTGCTCGATGACGGTCGACGCGGCCGGGACGCTGGACATGAAGTTCGGGCGGGCCGGGACGTACGGGGCGACGAACTCGGCGATCTGCTTGGTGTAGCGGAGAACCGGCTCTTCGACCTTCTTGACGAAGGTGAAGTACTGGTCTTCCCACTTGGTGAGGGTTGTCATGGTCGACATGGTCGGCTCCTTGGCTCGATCGGTGTGCCTTCATTGTGCTTGCAACTGCTTGCAATTGCAAGCA
>CAZMHG010000335.1:0-4028 GCA_964565975.1 uncultured Ilumatobacteraceae bacterium
CACCACGACCCCGCCACGCCCGACCAACCCAACCGCTTCGAAGGACCCTGGCACCGTGCCTGACCAGCAGTCCGACGAGTCGGCGCGATCGGCTGTCGATCACCTCAGTTGAGGCGCTGCTGCAGGTGGACCTCGACGACGTCGCCCTCGGTCTTGCCGATCACCTTGCGGATCGCCGCGGCGATCGGAAGCTTGTGGGTACCGTCGCCGAGCGCCATGAAGGCGCTGCGAAACGCAACGCCGTCCACCGTGCCGGCGACCTTCACCAGGCCGCGGGTGCCGAACAGCGACGCCGAGTCGGGCATCTTCACGCAGATCCAGGTGTCGCCCTCGTTGACTCGTCCGAGCGTGGCGGAGAACGTGATGTCAAGCGGTCCGACCGCTGTCTTGGGCATGGCTGGTCCTCCAGATCGTTGGACGTCAGACGAACGCGGCAGTGATCGCGCCGACGACGACCAGCTTGATGGTCCAGTCGACCGTGTGCAGCACGGCTTGGCGGACTTCGACTCCCTCGTGAAACACCGCCCCAGCGAGGAGCACCGCTGGCAACACGCTGAGGGCAAGCCCCACGAGCAGGCCATCGGTGAGGCCGTTCCAGTCGGCAGTCACGACAAGACCGGCGACCAGACCCGCTACCGCGGCGTTGCGGATCAGCTCCACCGCGACGAGCGTTCCCGGAGCCCGACTCGGCGCGTCCGGCGACGCCTTACCCGAGGTGGCGCCGTAGACGGCAGCGCTGACGACCAGCGCCGCGACCGTGGCAACGACGATTCCGAGGGCAAGCATCGGGCTACCTCCCTGAAGTAACGTACCTAGCGGTACTAAACCTGATAGGCTACGTAGAGTACCGTCAAGTACTCATCATCGGAGGGGACGATCCATGCCGTCAGACACCGCCCCTCGCCCTGGGCGACCACCCGGCCGCCAGGGAGGCGCGTTGCTCGACACCGCGCGCCAGGTCTTCGTCGAGCGTGGGTTCGCCGGCACCACGATGCACGAGGTTGCCACTCGCGCTGGCATCTCGAAGGCGTCGCTGTATCGCGAGCACGAGTCCAAAGACGCCATGTTCGCCGCGGTCGTCACCGACTGGGCCGCCCGCGGGCGTGGTGCGATGCGCCCGGTCGTCGAGCGGCTCCTCGATGCCGACGACGATGCCGACGACGATGCCGACGACCTGCACACAGCGCTCGTCGAGCTGGCCACCACCATCCAAGCCGCCGTGCTCGCCCCCGACGTGATCCGAATGCGCCGCGTGGTGGCCTCCGAAGCCGAACGATTCCCGGAGGTCGCCTCGAAGTACCTGTCGGACAGCTGGGACAGCAACATCACCGCCCTCGCCGACACCTTCGCCGTGCTTCACCAGCGTGGCAGGGTCATCGTCACCGATCCATCGCTGGCCGCCCTGCAGTACACCTGGACCGCGATCGGCCCCGCCCTCAACGCCGTCACGATCGCCGGCCCCGCAGCCGCCACACCCGCCCGGGACCTGCACCGCATGGCCGCTGCTGCCGCCGCCGGGGTGCCGTTGCCACCAAGCGGCCCCACCCACCAGTCAGCGCCCAGCACCGCGGCCACCTCACGTACGAACACCCGGCCTGCTGCGACGCGATGACGATCGCCCGATCGGGGCGCCATCCAGCCACCAGGGCGTGGGCGAGGCAACGCACGATGCCGCGATCCCCCCGCAAGACTGGGCGCATGACGACCACCGTCCCGGCCGCCAGCGAACCGAGCAACCCGACCCCGGCAACCCCGGCCTGCGTCGACTACGGGTTCTGGGTGTGGGCACCCAACGCCGACGACGTCCGCCTGCAGCTGTACGACGCCGACGGCCGCGACCGCGATCCGGCGGACGGGATCGAGATGACCCGCGACGACAACGGGGTGTGGTCGGTCAGCGCGGCGGTGGCGTACGGATGGCAGTACCTGTTCCGCATCCGCCACGGCGCCGACGAGTTCTGGCGGATCGACCCGAGGGCGCGCGAGGTGACCAACTCGGTCGGCCGTTCGGTGATCCACGACCCGGCGTTCGCCTGGACCGATCACGACTTCACGCCCCGCCCGCGCGACGAATGGGTGATCTACGAGCTCCACCCGGGCACGTTCGCCGGCACACCCGGCGGCACGCTCGACGGCGCCATCGAACACCTCGACCACCTCGTCCGGCTCGGTGTGACGGCGATCGAGCTGATGCCCATCGGCGAGTTCGCCGGCAACCTGTCGTGGGGCTACAACCCGGCCCTGCCCTTCGCCGTCGAGTCGACGTACGGCGGGCCGTCGGCGCTGCGCCGCTTCGTCGATGCCGCCCACGGGCGCGGGCTGGCCGTGGTCGTCGACGTCGTCTACAACCACCTCGGCCCGAGCGACCTGGACCTGTGGCGCTTCGACGGCTGGGCCGACGGCGACGGCGGAGGGATCTACTTCTACAACGACTGGCAGGCGGTCACGCCCTGGGGCCACACCCGGCCCGACTACGGCCGGCCCGAGGTCCGCAACTACCTGATCGACAACGCGCGCATGTGGTTGGCCGACTACCACATCGACGGGCTGCGCCTGGACTCGACGATCAACATCCGCAACGTGCACGGCGTCGACACCGAGGACGGCACGTTGGAGGCGGGCATCGACTTCCTGCGCGAGTTGACCACGGCGATCCACACCGAGTTCCCGGGCGCCGAGATGATCGCCGAGGACCTCGCCTGGAGCCAGCTGCCGACCCAGCCGATCGAGGCCGGCGGGTTGGGGTTCGACTCGCAATGGAGCGCCGAGTTCGTCCATCCCGTGCGCGCCGCGCTGATCACCCCGGACGACGCCGAACGCGATCTCGACGCCGTCGCCGCAGCGGTCGTCGGCCACGGCGGCCACCTCGACCGCGTGCTGTACACCGAGAGCCACGACGAGGTCGCCAACGGCAGCACGCGCGTCACGACCGAGGTCGACGCGGCCGATCCGTCGTCCGTGTTCGCCCACCGACGCGCCGCACTCGGCGCGGTGCTGACGATGACCTCACCGGGCATCCCGATGCTGTTCCAGGGCCAGGAGTGGGCCGACGAGAACTGGTTCGACGACAGCAAGCCGCTGCACTGGGAACGGGCCGCGGAACGTGCCGGGACGGTGCAGATGTGGATGAACCTGATCCACCTGCGCACGTACTTCGACGACCGTGCGCCGGGTCTGCGCGGCGCCGGTGTGAGCACGCACCGGGCCGGGCCCGACGGGTGCGTCCTGGTCCTGCACCGGTGGGCGGCGGACGCGCCCGCCACGGCAACCGTGGTCGCGCTCAACTTCTCCGTCGACGACCTCGACGAGGTCGACATCCCACTGCCGACGCCAGGCGAGTATCGCTGCGTGTTCGCCAGTGACTGGACCGGGTACCACGAGTCCGGCACCGACGACGTCCCGCCGGTGATGACCGGCACGACGCGCCTGCCCTCGTACGGCGCAGCGATCTTCGTCCCGGCCTGACAACGGGGCGGCGTCATGACGCCGCCGCGTCGCCACGCCGCCGGCGGGTCGCCTATACCGGGGCCTCGACGCGCAGTGGCGGGTTGCGCGGTGCCGGCTGCGTGGCCCACAGCTGCTCGATCAGCTGCTCACGCGTCGCCCGCAACGCGGGGTCCGACCAGCGGTTGACCACCTGCAGCGGGTCGTCGAAGTTGTCGTACAGCTCGCCCTCGGTGCCGTCGTGCTGGGTACCCGGGAGGTACGCCGTGCACACGTATCGCGCCGTCGTGATCGTGCGGGCGTGCACGGCGACCCCGAACAGGACCGAGTCCCATTCGGTGAGCACGTGATCGAAGCGGCGCGCCTCGGCATCGGGCTCGTCCACCGGCAGCGCACGACCCTCGATGTACGGCGGGGCCGCCACGCCGGCGATCTCGCAGAACGTCGGCGCCAGATCGACCAGCCCCACCGGATGGTCGACCACTGCCGGCGCGGACCCGGCCGAGGGCGCCGGCCGCCAGATCAGCGGCAGGCGCATCAGCGCGTCCACGTGATACGGGCCTTTGAACAGCAACCCGAAGTCG
>CAZMHG010000336.1:0-4023 GCA_964565975.1 uncultured Ilumatobacteraceae bacterium
GGAACTGCGCAACATGTACCACGCCGACCCGGACATCAAGCGTGTCGTCGACGTCGCCAAGGGTCTCGAAGGGCTCAAGCGCAGCGACGGCATCCACGCCGCGGCGGTGGTCATCACCAAGGACCCGCTGACCACCTACCTGCCGATCCAGCGCAAGCCGGAAGCCGGCAGCGATCCGCAGTCGGCTCCCGTCGTCACCCAGTTCGAGATGCACGGCGTCGAGAAGCTCGGCCTGTTGAAGATGGACTTCCTCGGCCTGCGCAACCTCGACGTGATCACCGACACCGTCGAGATGGTGCGCAGCGCCAAGTCGCCCGACTTCGACATCGACGACGTGCCGCTCGACGACGCCAAGGTGTTCGCACTGATGGCCCGCGGCGACACGATGGGCGTGTTCCAGCTGGAATCCCCGCCGATGCGTGCCCTCATGCGCTCGCTCGCGCCGACCACCTTCGACGACGTCGCCGCCCTCGTCGCGCTGTACCGGCCGGGGCCGATGGCGGCGAACATGCACTACGACTACGCCGACTACAAGAACGGCCGCAAGCCACGCAAGGAGCTGCACCCCGAGGTCAGCGAGCTGCTCGCCGACACGTACTCGCTGATGATCTACCAAGAGTCGATGATGCGCGTCGCCCAGAAGTTCGCCGGCTACTCGCTGGCCGAAGCCGACAACCTGCGCAAGGCGTGCGGCAAGAAGGACCGCGTGCTGATCCAGCAGGAGCGCGAGAAGTTCGTCGACGGCTGCGAGCAGACGGGCTACGGCTCGTCGCTCGGCACCCAGCTGTTCGACATCATCGAACCGTTCGCCGACTACGCGTTCAACAAGAGCCATGCGTTCGGGTACGGCTACATCGCCTACCAGACCGCCTTCTTGAAGGCGCACTACCCGGTCGAGTACTTCGCCTGCCTGCTGACCAGCGTCAAGAGCAACCTGGACAAGGCCGCTGCGTACCTGGCCGACGCGCGGGGGATGTCGATCAAGGTGCTGACCCCCGACATCAACCGCTCGGTGAAGGACTTCGCCCCGGTCGACCCGGCCGACGTCGCCCCGGACGTGGCGCTCCCGCCGGCCAGTCCCGGGGCGATCACCTTCGGGTTGTCCGCGGTCCGCAACGTCGGCGAGGGCCTCGTCGACCAACTGCTGGCCGAACGCAACGCCAACGGGCCGTACGACTCGTTCCACGACTTCGTCGAACGCGCCCCGGAAGTGGTGCTCAACAAGCGCACCGTCGAGTCGCTGATCAAGGCAGGCGCGTTCGACAACCTCGGCCATCCCCGGCGCGGCCTGCTCAACGTGTTCGACCAGATCATCGATGCCACGCTGGTGCGCCGCCGTGAACGGGATCAGGGGGTGATGAGCCTGTTCGGCGACTTCGGCGACGCCGATTCGGCGTTCGACGAGCGGACGGCCATCCCGCCGGTCGAGTTCGACAAGTCCGACCGGCTGCGTTTCGAGAAGGAGATGCTCGGGCTGTACATCTCCGACCACCCGCTGATGGGGGTCGAAGCAGCGCTGTCGCGCAAGGTCGACTGCTCGATCGCCAACGGCGTCGAGCGCGACGACGGGTCGATGGTGATCCTCGGCGGTGTGATCACCAACCTGGCCCGCAAGTACACCAAGCGCGGCGACCAGATGGCCACGTTCGTGCTCGAGGACCTGGAGTCGGCGATCGAGGTCACGGTCTTCCCGCGCACGCTGCTGGAGCAGGGCCACAAGCTGGCCGACGACGTGATCGTGACGATCCGCGGCCGGCTCGACAAGCGCGACGAGGGTCGTGTCGGGCTGATGGCCCAGGACGTCACGGTGCTCGACAGCCTGGTGATGGGTGCCGCGCCTCCGCTGCGGTTGCGCGTCCCGTCGGCCACCCTCAACGAGCTGCGCGTCCACCAGATCCGCAAGGTGCTGCGTGATCACCCGGGGGACTCGCCGGTGTTCCTGCACATCGGGCAGGGCAAGGTGCTGCGCCTGGCCGACGAGTTCTGCGTCGACCTCAATCGCGTCGTCGGCGAGCTGCGCATGCTGCTCGGGCTCGAGGCCGTCGAGCTGTGACGGGCCAGCTCACGGGATCCGCCTTTTCGATTCTGCAGATCTGCTGGCAGAATGGAGGCTCGCATCCACGTCGTTGGGAAGGAGCTCGAGGAGCACATGCCACTCCAGGTGGAAACCAGGGATTGCGCCGCACTGACCGACGCCGACCTCGACGAAATGGCCTCGATGGGGGGCGCGTTCGACATCGGCGTGCTCTCCAAGGCCAAAGAGGACTGGGTGCTGTGCACCACGGCACGGTCCGACGGCAAGCTGCTCGGGTTCGGCTTTTCCACGCTGGAGCGCATCGGCGGTACGCCGTGCGTGCTGCTCGGGCTGGTCAGCGTCAAGCGCGGTTCGAAGCGTGACACGACCCTCAAGGGTCTGATGGGCGAGGCGTTCCACCGGGCGCTGATGGCCTTCCCGGACGAGGACGTCGTCGTCGGCTCACGCTTCGTCGCCGCCGACGGGCTGGAAGCGGTCCGCCAGGTGGGCGAGCAGATCCCGCGCCCCGGCCACCGCGCGGTCGGCGAGGAGCGTGCCTGGGGTCGCCGCCTGGCCAAGCGGTTCGCCGTGGAGGCGCACTACGACGAGCAGACCTTCGTCGTCACGTCGAACGGACAGAACGGGTTCATCGACCACGAATCCTCCAAGCCGGAACGGCTCGGCGACGCCAGCAAGGCGATGTTCGCCGGCGTCAACCCGGCCAAGGGCGGCTCGCTGATCCTGCACGGTTGGGTGATGGCCGAAGAGCTGGTCAAGCTCGGCGCCCGCCGCTAGACCAGCGATGGCGACCGGCGACGCGGACATCACGTCGCCACCCAGCGCTGACATCGCTGCGCCGCCCGGCGCTGACATCACGGCGCCGCCGGATGCGGCCGGCACCATCGCGCGGGTGATCCGCCGGCGGCGCATGACCCGTGGATTCGACGACCGGCCGCTGCCGGTGGGACTGCTCGACGAGCTGCTCGACCTCGCCCGCCGCGCACCCAGCGCCGGGTACAGCCAAGGCGTCCACTTCCTGGTCCTGACCGGCGACGAGCTGGCCGCGTGGTGGGCGGCGACGGTCGAGCCCGACTGGGTGGAGGCCATCGCCGCCGGCATCGGCACCGCGCAGGCGTTGGTGATCCCGGTCGCCGATCCGGACGCGTACACGCAGCGCTACTCCGAGCCGGACAAGCTCGCCGCCGGGCTGTCCGACGCCGCGGCGTGGATCGTGCCGTTCTGGCTGACCGACGCGGCAATGGCCACGCAGAACCTGCTGTTGCTGCTCGAGGCCAACGGCCTCGGTGCGCTGTACTACGGCCTGAGCCGCGAGCGTGCCGCGCTCGCCACGCTCGGGGTCCCGCCGTCGACGCAACCGCTCGGGGCGGTGGCGATCGGGTACCGCCGGCAGGGCGAGCAGCCGTCGGGGTCGCCGATCCGCCGGGGCCGCCGCGACATCACCGAAGTGGTGCACCGCGGTCGCTGGTAGGCACCGACGGTTCGACGCGCGCCGCACGGCCGAACCTACGATGGCCCGCACCCCCCAGTGACGGAGCACAGGATGCCTGCAACCATTCCCCTCGTCGACTACCTGGTGCTCGGTGACCACCCGCATCTCGTGGCCCACGAATGCACGGCCTGCGGCGCACGGTACTTCGACCGGCGCAACGCCTGCGCGGGCTGCGGCGGCACCGAGTTCGGCTCGGCCGACGTGCCGACCGACGGCGAGCTGCGGGCCTTCACCATCGTCACCTTCGCCGCGCCGGGCGTGCCCGTACCGTTCGTCGCCGGCGTGGTCGACTGCGGCGGGACGAGCGTGCGCGGCAACGTGATCAACGTCGAACCCGACCCGGCGCACGTCTCGCTGGGCATGAAGGTGCGCCTGGCGACCTTCTCCCTGGGAACCGACGACAACGGCACCGAGGCGGTCGGCTTCGGCTTCGAGCCGGCCAACTGACAGGAGCAGACATGAGCGAAGCGGTATGGATCCTCGGGATCACGATGACCAA